>DASUSU010000018.1:0-5117 GCA_036374915.1 Acidimicrobiia bacterium
CGCCCGCAACTCGTCGAGGATCGCCCCCTTGATCCGGTTGATCGCGTAGGTCTCGAACTTGAACCCGCGCTCCAATTCGAACTTGTCGATGGCGTCGATCAGCCCGAACAACCCGTAGCTGGCCAGGTCGTTCTGGTCGACCGATCGAGGGAGCCCCGCCCCGACCCGGCCGGCCACGTACTTGACCAGGGGCGAGTAGTGGAGGATCAGCCGCTCACGGGCGTCGGCGTCGGCCGAGGCCTTGAAGCGCTCCCACAGGGCATCGACCTGGTTGGTCTCAGGCCCTCGGGTGGCTTCGGTCATATGTGCCTCTCAGGTGTTGGCGGGTCACGGCAGTGTAGATCTGGGTCGTGGCCAGATCGGTATGTCCGAGCAGATCCTGCACCGTGCGCAGGTCGGCGCCACCCTCGAGAAGGTGGGTGGCGAAGCTGTGACGGAGGGCATGGGGGAAGGTCGCAACGTGCTTGCGGACGACGGTGCGGATCCCCCTGGTGCCGAGCGGGCCGCCCTTGACCCCCACCCACAGAGCCGCCCCCGCCCCCGTCCCGGCCAGTCGGGGCCGGCCCTGGTCGAGGTAGCGGCGGATCGACTCCTGGGCAGGCCGGCCGATCGGGACCCGACGTGTCTTCCTGCCTTTCCCCATCACGGTGACCATATCAGTGCCCACGTCGTCGACCGTGAGCGAGGCCAGCTCCGAGATGCGCAGCCCGGTGGAGTAGAGGGCGTCGACCAGGGCGCGATCGCGAAGCCCTTCAGCGGTCGAAGGGTCGATGGTCTCGATGGCATGGATCACGGTCCGGGTGGGGAGGGCGTGGGGAAGCGGCCGGTCCAGCCGGGGCCGGGAGACCCCCTCGAACGGGTTGACCGGGGCCGAGCCGCGACGGCCGGCGTCGTTGTAGAACGAGCGCACCGCCGATGCCTTTCTGGTCATCGAGCGCTTGGAATACCCCTCGGCGGAGAGACGGGCCAGATAGCGGCGGGCATGTCCCCGTTCGACAGTCTCGATCGACCCGATCCCCTCCCCGGCGCAGAAGGCGAAGAACTGGGCCAGATCGCGTCGATAGGCCTCGATGGTGTGCGGTGACAGCTCTCGCTGGTCACGCATCCGGTCGAGGAAGTCACCCACCGGCACGGTCGCCCAGACGGGGAGCGGAGGAAGGCTCACACCGGCGATGCTATTGGCAACGGGCTCTAGATCGGCAGCACCACGTCACCGGTCCGGCGCACCTGCCCTGCGATCTCCATCCGGGCCAGCCGTGCCAGCGCCTCCGCCGGCGAGCACCCCCAGGTCGCGGGGAGGTCGTCGATCGCCACTCCAGTCGCCGGGATCGCCGCATCGTTGCCCACCGGTGAGTGGGGCGGCGCTCCCAGGATCAGCTCCAACTCGACGATGAGGTCCTCCACGCCCAGCACCGGATGGGCGCCATCACGAATGAGCCGGTTGCAGCCGATCGAGGCCGGCCGATCCACGTCGCCGGGGACGACCAGCACCGGGCGGCCCAGCTCGGCTGCCAACCGCGCCGTTATCAACGCTCCGCCCTTCTCGCCGGCTTCGACGACGACCACGGCCGAGGCGATGGCGGCGATTATCCGATTCCGGGCCGGGAAGCGCCATCGATCGGGGCGGGTTCCCGGCGGGTATTCGGACATCACCGCCCCCCTGCCGTCCAGGATCGAGCGGTACAGATCCGCATTCTCCGCCGGGTAGATCACGTCGACCCCGGATCCGAGCACCGCCACCGCCTCACCGTCGCCCCGAAGTGTGCCGCGGTGGGCTGCGGCGTCGATACCGCGGGCCAGACCGCTCACCGTGGTCCAACCGGCGTCGGACAAGGCGTTGCCGAACGCCATCGCCAGGTTCATCCCGTAGCGGGTGGATCTCCTGGTCCCGACGACGGCCACCGCCGGTGCGGCGGTCGTCTCCCCTATCACGAACAGGATCGGAGGGTCTTCGAGGTCGTGCAACCCGACCGGGTAGTCCTCGTCCTGGGGACCGACCATCCGGTGCTCACTCATCCCGCCACTCACCCCGGAGACCGATCGCCTCCGCCACGTGCTCCTCGTCGACCTGGGCCGAGCCCTCCAGATCGGCGATGGTCCGCGCCACCCGGCGCACCCGGTCTGCCCCCCGTGCGGTGAGGACCGCTCTTCCCACGGCGGACGAAACCAGCCGACGGGCAGCCTCTGTCTCCAGCCCGTCTCGGCCCGGGACCAGATACCGGTTGATCTGCCCCCGCTCCAGCTGTGCCTCGCGCGCCATCTCGACGCGAACCGCAACATGAGAGCTCGACTCTCCCCGTGGTCCCGAGTACTCCTCTTCCTCCACCCGGCCGACGTGGACGATCAGATCGAATCGGTCGAGCAAAGGGCCCGAGATCCGGGCCCGGTAGCGGCCCCTGACCGCGGGACGACAGTCACAGGGACGCCTCCGGTCCCCGTAGAAGCCACAGGGGCAGGGGTTGGTTGCGGCCAGCAGCTGAAAGGACGCAGGGAAGTCGAGAGAGATCCCGCGTCTCGCCACGGAGACGACGCCTTCCTCGAGCGGCTGGCGGAGGGTGTCGAGATGGCCCCGGGGGAACTCGGCAAGCTCGTCGAGGAAGAGCACGCCACGATGGGCGAGGGATGCCTCACCGGGAACCGGATTGCCACTCCCCCCGCCGACCAAGGCCGCCTTCGAGGCGGTGTGGTGGGGAGAGCGGAACGGCGCAGCGGTGTCGAGACCGCGGCGACGCCCGGCAGCGGCCCAGAGCATCGCAGCCTCGACCGCCTCGGACACCGACAACGGAGGAAGGATCCCGGCGATGCGACGGGCGAGCATCGTCTTCCCCGAGCCGGGTGGACCGTGGAGCAGGAGGTGATGACCGCCCGCTGCCGCCACCTCGAGCGCCCGTCGCGCAACGGCCTGGCCCTTGATGTCGGCGAGATCGGGTGCTTCCGGGCCGGGAACCGGAGCGCCGGGTCGAGCCGGTTCGACGTTGTCCAGCCCGCCCCGGAGGAGGTCCACCGCCTCTGCCAGGCTGGACACGCCGTATGCCCTCGCCCCCGGGATGGAGGCTGCCTCCCCCACCGCAGCCTTGGCGACCACACAGGGGAGGTTCTCCCGAGCACTGAGCACACCGGCGCCGAATGCATTGGACCCCGGTCTCACCTCGCCGTCCAGGGCCAGCTCGCCCACCACCACTGCATGACGGAGATCGGGGATCTCCCGGCTGGCGGCGAGGATGCCGAGGGCGATGGGCAGGTCGTAGTCGGTGCCCCCCTTGGGCAGGTCTGCCGGGGCCAGGTTGACGGTCACCGTCCGGTTCGGGAATCGGATCCCGGCCGAGGCCACGGCGGCGCGCACCCGGTCCTTGGCTTCACGGACTGCGGTGTCGGGAAGACCGGAGAGCTTGAACGCCTCGCTCTGACGCCCGACGTGAGCTTCGACACGAACCGGCCGCGCCTCCCCCCCGACGAGCGCCACCGAGGTGGCGGCTGCGTACATGAGGGCGAAGGTACGGTGCGGACGGGGGGGTTGGAAGAGGTGTGCATCCGAGCGCGACTAACCGCGTCTCCAGGTTTACCGTCTTCCCGGCACCTGAGTGGTGCACCCGATCATGAGCCAGGATCCCATCACCCAACCCAGGAACGCGCCCGCAAGGCCACGTCGACGCCGTTACAGCCGAGGACAGCGTCTGTTCCTGTGGTTGCTGGCCATCCTGGTCATCGCCGCCGCCGGTCTGCTCGCACTCACCGTCCTCGCCGACTCCCGGATGGGAGATGCGGGGCCGGTCCCCTCCCTCGCCGAAGGAGAAGGGATCTATCTCATCGTCGGGAGCGACAACCGGGAGAATCTTCCCGACGATCTCGATCAGGGGAACTTCGGTGATTTCGGAGGGGCCCGGGCCGACGTGATCATCCTGGCCCAGGTGGTCGACGGCCGACGCCAGTTGCTCTCCATACCCCGTGACCTCCGAGTGGAGATACCCGGTCAGGGCGTGAACAAGGTGAATGCCGCATACGCCTTCGGAGGCCCCGACCTCCTCGTAGAGACGGTGGCGATCGCCACCGGGATCAGGCCCAACCACTATCTCGAGGTCGAGTTCGGGGGGTTCGCCGGGATCGTCGACGCCCTCGGCGGCATCGAGCTCGACTTCCCCTTCCCTGCCCGCGACTCCAAGTCAGGTCTCAACGTCGAAGCAGCCGGCACCCAGACCGTGGACGGCGCCACCGCCCTGGCCTACGCCCGGTCCCGGAGCTACGAGGAGTTCCAGGATGGCGTCTGGGTGGCCCAACCCGGGGGTGACATCGCCCGGGCGGCACGTCAGCGGGAGGTCCTGACCGAGATCATGGGCAAGGTGTCGTCGCCCTCGGGGCTGATCCGCAGCCCGCTGGTTGTCAGCGCCGTGGGCTCGCACCTCACCGCCGACTCCGACCTCTCCCTGTTCACCCTCGCCCAGACCGGCTGGGCGATGCGGTCGGCTGCGGAGACCGACTCGGTGACGCTTCCGGTGGTCGGGGCCGAAGAGGGCGGAGTCGCCTACCTGGTGCGGGACGAGCCTGCAGCCTCCGAGGTGCTCGGTGCCTTCGCCGCAGGCCAGCCCCTGCCCGTTCCCTAGAGCGCCGACGGAGGACCGGCCGAGATCCAGGCCAGGGTCTCCTCCACCGACTCCCCCTCGGGGCTGGGGCCGGCCAGGTACCAGGTGGCGCCGGCCTCTTCCATCGCCGCCACGTCGCCGTCGACCGGCCCCCCGACCACGATGTCGAACGGCCGCTCCGAAGCCCGATGCTCGCCGACATAGCGGGCGACCCGGGCCACGTCGGCCGGGGTCATGTCCTCCATGTCGGCGCGGATCGGGAACACCCCGTCGTAGCGGGCGGCGCGACGAAACGGGCGCAGGTTGGGCAGCATCCCGGCCACCCAGATCGGGATCCTCGGTTTCTGCAGTGGGACCGGGGCGAACCTGGTCCGGCGCACCTCGAAGTGCTCGCCGTGGAACTCGAACGGCTCCCCCGACCAGACCCCGGTCACGATGTCCAGCCCCTCGTCGAGGAGGTCGGCCCGGAGACGAGGGTCGGTGGGGTCGCCGAATGTCCCGAACTCGGGCCCGGGCGGGTATCCGATGCCCACGCCGAGG
>DASUSU010000019.1:0-3598 GCA_036374915.1 Acidimicrobiia bacterium
GAACCAGAGGAGGGCCACCACGATCAGGGCGGCCAGGAACATGAGGACGATGGTCCGGTTCACCTGCCCGAAGATGTTGGGAAGGACGAAGAGCTCGGTGACGTCGGCAGGAGCACAGACCGGCTGGGTCAGGTCACATTCCTCGGCCGCTACCACGAAGGTGTTGCCGAAGAATCGGGCTCCGGCTGCTAGCTGATCCAATCCAGGTTCCTTTCTCGTCCTTTGGCGACTGCGACTGCTTCCCAAACCAGCAAGGCGAGGTAGGCGACCACCGCCGAGACCCCGAAGGCCAGCCGATCGAGATCCTCGAACGCACGCGCCACGAGGAGCATCGTCAGCATGATCAACCCGAGCCGCAGGAAGAAGCCGAACAGGGCGGCCGCATGATAAACAGCGAGACTGATACGGGCCGAAATCGACAGCATCGCCCCGGCCAGGAGGAAGTTGGCCACTACCACCGCCACTCCGAGGAGGGCGGCCAACGCCCCTCCTCCGCCCCGCGTCAGCCAGAAGACGGCAACGAGAACGGGAGCGACGTAGACGGCACGGGCGGCGGTGTGGCGGGAGAGGATGATCTCCACCGGGACTTCTCCGGCCACCGGCTGCTGCCGTTCCTCCAGCGTCACGGAGCGTCCTCGTCGACCTGCTGCAGGGTCACCGCCGGCATGTCCGGCTGAGCCTTGAGAGACGCCCACGTCCGCGAGAAGGCGGAGTAGGAGCCGAGGAGGATACCGGTGATCACCAGCCAGGGCGAGGTGCCCAGCCACCAGTCGAGCCCCAAGCCGAGCAGCGTGCCGGACAGGATCGACCCGAAGAACGAGCCGCCCTCCATCCAGCCCTCGGAGACGGCGGCACCGACCTGTTTGGTGACTGATTCTTCTCTCATGCCCTGCTATGGGGGGTCGGGGTCGCTTGTGAACGCTTTCACAAAGTCTAGACGTGGTGAGCGTCAGGCATGAAACCTAGTCGTGGCCGCAAACGTGTGGGGCGGCTAGCCGCGGCTCAGACGTGACCGGGGAAGTCGGACGGATACGGGGGGAACTCGGCCGCCAGTTCTCTGACCCGGCCCTCCAGCCCCCGGAGAGCAGCCTCGTCCGAATGTTGCTGCAGCGCTCGGGCGATCAGGCGGGCCACCTCGTCGGCCTGGGCCTCGACCATCCCCTGGGTGGTCATCGCCGGAGTGCCGATCCGCAACCCCGAAGCCCGGAAAGGCGGACGGGGGTCGTAGGGAATCGTGTTGTAGTTGAGCGTGACCCCGATCCCGTCGAGCATCCGCGCCGCCTCTCGGCCCGTGAGATCCTCGTCGACCGAGCGAAGATCGACCAAGAAGAGGTGGTTGTCGGTCCCTTCCGACACCACCCGGACACCCTCCTCGGCCATCGCCGACGCCATCGCCGACGCGTTGGAGACGATCTGGTCGGTGTAGGCGGAGAACTCGGGCGTCGAGGCCTCGAGGAAGCACACCGCCTTGGCGGCGATCTGGTTCTCGATCGGCCCGCCCTGTCCACCCGGGAAGACCGCCTTGTCGATGGTCTGGGCGTACTCGGAGGTGGAAAGGATCATCCCGCCTCGCGGGCCGCGCAGCGCCTTGTGGGTGGTGGCGGTGACGATGTCGGCGTAATCCATCGGGTTCGGCAGGGTCTTTCCCGCCACCAGGCCGATGAAATGGGCGGCGTCGACGAGGAGAACCGCTCCGATCTCGTCGGCGATCGACCGAAAGGCGGCGTAGTCGAGATCCCGGGAGTACGCCGAATAGCCGGCCAGGACGATCTTCGGCCGGTGCTCGAGGGCGAGGCGGCGAACCTGGTCCATGTCGATGACCTCAGATTCGGGATCGACCCCGTAGGCGACGAAGTCGTAATAGCTCCCCGAGAAGTTGACCGGCGAGCCGTGGGTGAGATGGCCGCCCTGGTCGAGGCGCATGCCCAACACCGTGTCGCCCGGTTCGAGGAGAGCCAGGTACACGCCCATGTTCGCCTGAGCCCCCGAGTGAGCCTGGACGTTGGCATGATCCGCCGAGAACAGGGACTTAGCCCTCTCGATGGCGAGCGACTCCATCTCGTCGACGACCTGGCATCCCTCGTAGTAACGCTTGCCGGGGTAACCCTCGGCGTACTTGTTGGTGAACACCGAACCCGAGGCGGCCATCACCGCCGGAGAGGCGAAGTTCTCCGACGCGATCAGGTGGATCGAGGAGTTCTGTCGCTCGAGGTCCCGCCGGATCAGTTCCGCGATCTGGGGATCGACATCTTCCAGGGATTTCATGGAGATCAAGGCTGCTCCCGGTGGCTGATCACCGGCACAGTACCCGGCTCAACGCACGCCCCGAAAGGCCCCGATTCAAGATCGGATGCCGTCAGGGCCGATAGGAGGTCACCCCATGTCCCGAGGACGATGACATCTCCCACCGCTCCGGTAACCCCCTTCACTCCCACCGAGACCGAATTCCGACCCCCGATCACCCGGCGCTATGGCCGTACCCGCTCCCACGTGACACTGGGACCGCTGACCCCGGCCGGGTCGACCGACACGACTCCCGTCGGCTATCTGGCGCAGGCCCCCCATCCCTTCGCCGATCACGCCGCCGAGATGGCCTGGGTCCGGTGGACCCTCGAAGCCCTGGAGGTCCTCGCGCCCCGGACCTTCCTCGCCGCCCCGCTTTCCGTCGAGGCGCTCCGCTCTTCCGATCTCTCCACCTCCCTGGGTGACCGACGACGGCGGCTGATGCCGATCCTGGAACCGGCCCGGGTCGGTCGACGGCGGAGCGAGTTACTGGCTGCGCTGGAGTGTGCCCGGGAACTCGGCATTCGCTGCGCAGTAGGTGGAAATCGAGTCCACTCCGCCGCCGGCTTCGATGCCCTGGTGGTCACTCCCCGCACCGCAGCCCATTCCGTCTCGATGGGAGATTGCCGGCTGCTGATCGCCACCGACCTGCGCACGGCACGTGAGATCGACTGGGCCCGGACATGCGGAGCCTCACTCGTGGAGGGAGAGGCCATCGCCGACCCGCTGCGGGTAGCGCCGGTGGATGTCAGCCGACTTCGCCAATGACCACCGGCCCCGCCCTCAGCACCCGAACCTCCCCACCGGTGGCGTCCACGACGGTCGAAGCAACCCCTCCCTCACACCTTCCGGGCAGATAGACGCTCACCCGGTCGCCGAAGACCGCTCGGGCTGCGGAGTCGTCGAGGAGATCGGGCTCGCCCGATCGATTGGCCGACGTGACCGCCAGCGGCCCCGTCTCCGTCAGGAGTTCCCGCAACTCGTCGTGATCGGGAACCCTGATCCCGACGGTGCCGACGACCCGATCGCCGATCCAGTCGGGGATGACCACCCGGGGGCGGACCACCAGTGTCAATGCCCCGGGCCAGTGCTCCACTAGTCTCCGCCCGGCTCCGAGATCGGCGATCTCCTCCGCCTGGCCCACCGAGGCCACCAGCAGGCCGATGGGCTTGTGCTCGGGACGACCCTTGAGGTCGTAGAGCCTCTCGATCGCTTCCTCGTTCCAGGGGTCGACGGCCAGCCCGTAGACAGTGTCCGTGGGCACGCCCACCACCTCGCCGCGGGCGATGGCCGCCGCGGCGGCGACCACGTCGTC
>DASUSU010000020.1:0-25094 GCA_036374915.1 Acidimicrobiia bacterium
CCATTTCAAGACGAGACCGAGATCACCGGGCCGCTCTCCGCCAAGCTGTTCATCTCCTCGACGACAACCGACGCCGACCTCTTCCTGATCGTCCAGGTGTTCGATCCCGATGGCGTCGAGGTCACCTTCGAAGGCTCCACCGACCCCAACACCCCGATCGGCAACGGATGGCTGCGTGCGTCCCACCGGGCCCTCGACCCCGATCTGAGCCTGCCCTGGCAGCCGTACCACCCCCACGACAGGGCCGACCCGCTCCAACCCGGGGCTATCTACGAGTTGGACGTCGAGATCGTCCCGACCTGCATCGTCGTTCCACCCGGGTACCGCCTCGGGCTGTGGGTGAGGGGTCGTGACTACGAGTATCGCGGGCCGCTCGACGACTACGGCCAGACCTTCTACTACGCAACCCGTGGCACCGGCGGGATGACCCATGCCGATCCCGACGACCGGCCCGAAGCGGTCTTCGCGGGATCGGTCACGGTCCATCTCGGCCCCGAGCACCCCTCCCATCTCCTTCTCCCCGTGATTCCCCGATGACCCGGGCTCCGGCCGGTCCGGTCACGGCCCCGGACCATTCTGGGAGCGGTCTCCGCCCGGCTGGGCAATCGATTTCGCGCCGACGCGGTGATTCTCATAGGGTACGGCCGACCCGACCAGGAGACCTCGAATGACATCCACCCTCGGCTTCGCCCCCAACGAAGACCCCTTCGTCGTCGTCCACGGAGGTTTCTATCGCCGCTGGTTCTCGATGATCGACGACATCGCCGAGCTGGAGGCGACGGTGGCCCGTCTCGAAGGGAGTACCGAGGACAAGTGGGTCCCGGTCTGGGAGGAGGTGGGTCGTCGTCACGAGGAGGAGGGAGACCGGCTCGAGGAGAGCGGGGATCACGAGGGGTCGAGACGCGCCTATCTCCAGGCGAAGACGTACTACGCGATCGGTCGCTTCCCGGGTGAGGTGTCGGACGTCAAGCGGCGGATCAGCGACGACTGTGCCCGCGCCTACCGCAAGGCGTGCGCCCATCTCGACCCGCCGGTCGAAGTCGTCGAGTTCGACCACGACGGGAAGACGATCCGGGCACACTTCCGTGCCCCCCGTGCCGACTCACCGGTGCCCGCGGTACTCATCATGTGCGGGGCCGATGTGTTCAAGGAGGACCGGGGTTGGGCCCAAGACCTGTGCATCGAAAACGGGATGGCCGCCCTGGTGATGGATGGCCCCGGCACCGGTGAGAACCCGTTCCCCTGGGCTCCGGAGTCGGTCGGGGCCTGGGAGGCGGCCGTCGACTACATCGCCTCCCGTCCCGAGGTCGACGGGGAGCGGATCGGCGCCTTCGGGATCAGCCGGGGCGGATACTCGGTGATGCAGCTGGCCGGCACCGCCCCGGACAAGCTGAAGGCAGTGGTGGCGAACGCCGGGCATCCTTACGGCTATGTCATGGGTGATGCCGAGTTGGAGGAATTCGTCCGTGTCCGCAACGAACGCGCCACCTGGCGCTTCGGGCCACCCGACGGCCCTCCCTCGTTCCCGTCGACGTCCGTCGAAGAGGAGTTGGCGGAGTTTCCCCGTTGGGCGCTCTCCGAGCAGGGGATCGTGGAGAACATCACCATGCCCGTGCTGATGATCAACGGCAAGCTCGATCATCTCAACCCGATCGGCAACATCTACTTCATGCTCGAGACCGGCCCGGTGACCGGGAAGGAGGCCCGGGTCTACTCCGACGCCGGGCACTGCGCCTTCAAGTACTTCGACCATTGGGCGCCGGGCAGCTTCCGCTGGCTGGCGGAGAGGCTGGGGGTCTGATCGGCGGCGGGTGAACCGATCCACGGGCGGGGTCTGTCCGACCCGGTCAGATGACGACGAGCTCGTGGGGGAACTTGGTCACCTGCTCCTTGCCGCCATCGGTCAGCACAAAGGTGCGCCCGAAGAAGATGCCGAGCAGACCGTCGGGGGTGATGATCGTCGGCTCCAGCATGGCCACGGTGCCCGCCTCGAGGTCTGCCTCGTTGTCCCCGGCGACCACGTGGTCCCACATCACGTGCGGGGGGTGGCTGACGAAGTCGATGCAGTGGAGGAACAGGGGACGCGAGTCGTAGCCCTTGTCCCTGAAGAAGACGCTGGCCTTCATCACGTCGTCCCAGGAGTTTCCCCCGACCAGCTGCTCGGCCATCAGCTCGAACCCGGGCAGGACCACCTCGTCGAAGAACTCCCGTATCCAAGAAGGGGGCTCGCCGATGCAGATGGGTGTGCCGATCTGGACCGAGTACCCGTTGTAGCCGCAGGCCAGCTCGTTGATGATGATGTCGCCCTTCTCCAGCCGGCGACCCGAGGGCCACGGGTTGCCGAACACCATCGCCGGGTTGTCCATCGGGGTGGATCCGATGATGTTGAAGTCCATCTGCCCTCCACCGTCGAGCACGGCGTGAGTGGCCGCTGCCGCCAGCTGGTACTCGGTCACTCCGGGGCGCGCCGCGGCGACCATGGCGTGGACGGCCTGATCCATCAGCTGTCCGGCTTTGCGGACACACTCGATCTCCTCGGGGCTCTTGACATGCACCAGCTCGTGGAAGAAGTCGCCGACCCGCTCCAGCGTTGCCTCGGGAAGCCCGTCGCGGAGCCGTTCCCACTCGTCGACCGGGAGGTGATGCCCGTACACCGGGTCGACGTGGGAGATCCCGATGGTCGAGCCCGCCAGTCCCCACTCTTTCACCAGCTCGACGATGACCTCGCCCGAGTGCCCCCAGCGGGAATGTCTCACGTCGGCGAGCGGAGTGGCGCGCCGGACCGCCTCGCGATGGGCCCCGCCCGGGCCGCAGACGAGCACCGGCTCGCCCTCGGGGGGCACGACCACATATGCCGACATCCCATGCCACTCCCAATGACTGCTCAGCCACCGCATGCCCCCGCCCCAGCTCCAGTGATTGGGACCGCCGCATGCGATCAGGACGTCGAGCCCGAGACGTCTCATCTTCTCCTGCGTGGCACCCCAGCGACGCCGGTACTCGGCGTCGGAGAATCGCTCGTAGACGGCGTCGGCATACCACGGGGTGTTGGCGACACGCCCGAACACCTCGGTGTGCAGCTTCCCCGCGGCTTCCTTGAAATCGACGTCACCGGGTGTCATCGGGTGCCTCCTTGCTGACCCTGCAACCAACCGGGCCCACAGTCGTCGAAGCGATCACGAAGCGAGCGGGTCGAGGAGGCCGATGGCGTCCAGGTCGGCGCGCAGGGCCTCCATACGATCCTCGCTGAGCGGGATCAGTGGTGGACGGACCGGGCCCTGGGGCAACCCGATCAGCCCGAGCCACGCCTTCAGCTCAGCGATGGGGATCGCACCCTCCCCACTTGCCAGCCATTGGTCACGCATCCATCGCTCGAAGGCGTCGCGCTCTCGAGTCAGGGTCCGCTGCAATGCCCACGCTGCTTCTATGTCTCCTCCGTCAGCCAGACGGGTGTAGTCGAGAATGGGGCGGTGATCCGGCGTTTGGTACATGGCGAGCGCCGGCGTGGACATCAGCGCCGGGAAACCATGATCGAGGTGCAGACCGAGCCAGTCGCCCTCGTTGGCGTCGCAGACCACGATCCGGTCGCCGACCAGATCCCTCACCTCGAGCAGATGCTTCTCTCCTTTGGGATTCTTGATCCCGCATACGGTCTCGAGCTCGCTGAGCTCGGCGATCAGCCCGGGGCTGAGGGCGTATCCGGAGTAGGAGGTGTTGAACAGGAAGAAGGGGACCGAGGACTCCGAGGTGAGACGCCGGTACCAGTCGCGCACGATGTCTTCGTTCGGCTTGATCGGGAAGTACGGGTTGATGGCGATGACGAAGTCGGCGCCGATCTGCTCGGCGTGACGGCTGAGCTGGGCCGCCTCCGAGTAGACGTGATGCCCGATGTGAGCCATCACCGGGACCCGTCCCGCCGCGGCGCCCACAACCAATTCGTGCACCCGCCCCCGCTCCTCGACGGTCATGGACCAGAACTCGCCCATCACCCCGCCGCAGAAGATGCCGTCCACCTCGAGACCCTCGATGTAATAGTCGACCGCTTTGCGCAGCGTCCCCTCGTCGATCTCGCTGGTCGGCGTGAAGGGTGTGGGTATCGCGATCCACAGCCCCTTGACCTTCTCGAACGCGGCTTGCTTGGCCGGGCTCAACGACGTCATGCTCGGTGGTCTCCTCTCACACTCGGCGGCGGTTCCCATGCCGCTTCGTGTCGGTGCGCCGCTCCCCGCGGACGCTAGCAGCACACACGTTTGTGCGGAGCTGGCGGATCGGCGACCCGGATGTCGGCTACCCGGCCCTGATCAGCTCCAACGGGAAGGAGTGAAGCGAGCGTGCCCCGGCGTCGCCGACCACACATAGCTCTCCCACCTGCACCCCCACCGTCTCGTCGTTGGAGATCACATTGGGCTGGATCACGATGGTCTGACCGGCTTCGAAGACCCAATCGTCGTCGACCCCGTGGGTGGTCTCCCGGGTGCGGATCGACGGAGGGAGCAGACCGATGCCAAAGCCGTGGACCAGGCCATCCCGGATGGTGAAGCCGTGGGCCGCGATCGGATCGGCGGCCTCCCAGACCTCTTCGACGCCGGCGCCGGGGCGGATCGCCGCGGCGACCCGGTGGAAGACCTCGAGGGCGACGTCGTGCATCTCGGCGACCGCTGGGGTGGGATCTGCGGCGACCGTGAAGGTGCGCAGACCCTGACCGGCGTACCCGGCGTAGGAGATGCTGATCTCGCACGAGACCACGTCCCCCTCGGCGATCACCCGCTCGGACAGGACCTGGGCGGGCACACTCCGGGTGGGTCGGCTCATCGGAGTGGAGGCCAGATAGTAGAAACCGGTCAATCCGCCATCGCCGAGATACGCCCGCTCGATGGGCTCGGCGAGCCGGGACTCCCTGATCCCCGGTCTCAGTGCATCCCTGAGCCCGCCGAGGGCGGCGTCGGTGAAGACGGCTCCCCGGCTCAGCCACTCCAGCTCCTCGTCGCTCTTCTTCAGTCGCAGCCTGCGAAAGCCGGAGGTGACGTCCTCGAACCGGGCGCTGGCGCCGGCGGCGCGGCGCATCGACTCATGATGCTGATACGGCATCCAGCCGACCACTCCCACCCTCCCCAGCCGTCGTGCCAGCAGGTCGTCCCCAACGGTCTGCCCGTTGTCGACGCCGCCCCAGCGCACGTCGTCGAGGAAGGAGACCTCGGCTGCGTTGGGAACGTGGTTGTAGCTCTGGGCGTACAAGGTCGGCTCGCCGTCACGGGGGAACACGACATAGTTGTCACGCATCCCCATGTACCCGGACAGGTAGTAGACATCTGCCTGAGCGGCCCGGTTCTGGGCGGACCAGCCGAAGACCACCAGAGCCTCGAGCCCCTTCTCGTCGATGAAGGCGCGCACAAGGTCGTGTCGTCTCTTCACCTCTCCCTGGCTGAAGCTCGGGTAAAGGCCGGGTTCCAATCGCTTCTCCGCAGTCGTCGGGCCCGGGAGGTTACCCAGGGCCGGCTCTGACCGCGCAAAGGTTTGTGCGGATAGAGTCACCATCCATGTCGAGACAGCCCGAATACAACAGGAGCGGGGCCAAGACGTGGGCCCGGGAGACTTTCCACGGGGCGTGCAACGTCATCATCCCCTCCTACACATCCGATCTCAGGTCGCTGAACGAGGCAGCGATCCGTCACGACGTTCGACGCAACATCGAGCTGGGCTTCTGGGGAGGGTTGCTCGTGTCCGAGGCGGGCACCACGGCTGAGGAGATGCGCACCTTCATGGAGATCGCCGTCGACGAGGCGGCCGGCCGCCACCGCTTCTTGTTGCAGGGCGTGTTCGACACGGCCGGGGACATCATCGAAATGGCCAACGACGCCCGCGAGATCGGAGTCGACGGGATGCTGCTCGGGCACCCGAACAGCTTCTACCCGACATCCCCCCAAGAGGTGGAGGATTACACGGTCGACATCTGCCGGGCGACCGATCTCGCCGTGGTGCTCTTCGTGGTCGAGCACTCCAATCTGCGTCGCCTCGACGTGCGGGGATTCCCCGCCGATGTCCTCGACCGCTTGACCGAGGTCGACACCATCGTCGCGGTCAAGTACGAGGTGGGGCGGCAGCAGACCGCGAACACCTATGAGACGTTCCGGCGTCTTCAGGACGCCAACGTGCTCCTGTCCGACCCGATGGAGTTCACCGCCCCGATGTGGGTCGACCTGTTCGGCATGCAGTGGATGGGGACGAGCAACTACGAGTACTACGGGCCCTACGTCCCCCGACTTCTCGCCATGCTCCATGCCGGGAAGCGGGAGGAGGCCATGGGCGAGTATTGGAGGATCCATCCAGCGCGTCAGGCACGATCGGCGACCATGAGCTCGGGTGGGGCCAACCTGGTCCACCGCTACCTATGGAAGTTCCAGGCATGGCTCAACGGGTACAACGGAGGGCCGATCCGCCAGCCGGCGATGAAACTGTCCGACAGCCAGATGCGAGCTTCCGCGGACGGTGTCCGCAAGGCCGGCATCGCGTCGGCCGACGAGTCGTTCGCCGAGTTCTTCGTCGGGCGCAACCCGGCCGAGTCGTGAGGATTCTCGACGCGGCCGCCGTCGACGAGCTCGTCGACGCCGAGATGGTTCTCGACGCGATTCGCCGGCTGTTCTCGTTGCCGGTGGGGCCGGAAGGGGTCGGCTTCGGTCGCATCGATCTGGCCCACCCGAATGGCTGGCTTCGTTGTCTCCCCGGGTTCATTGCCAGCGAGGACCTGCTCGGCTTCAAAGTCCTCCATCGGACCGATGGGGTGGGGATGAGATACGCGATCTACGTCCACAGCCTCCGCAGCGGAGAGCTCATCGGCATCGTCGACGCATTGGAGATCACCAACCTCCGCACCGGTGCGGTGTCCGCAGTCGGTACCGAGGCCCTCGCCCCCAGAGATGTGGAGGTGGCTGCGATCGTGGGCACCGGGCCGGTTGCGCGCGGCCAACTGCGTCTCCTCGAGATGGTTCGGCCCGCATCCGAGGTCCGTGTGTTCGCCAGGACGCCGGAGCACCGACGGGAGTTCGTCGACGAGATGTCACGATTCGTCTCGGGCCGCCTGGTCGAAGCGCCGACGTTGGAGGCCGCGCTGGAGGATGCCCAGATGATCACGCTGGCCACCAAGTCGAGTTCCCCGGTGCTCCGAGCCGAGCACCTCCGCGCCGGCATCCACGTGAACTCGGTGGGGCCGGCCAGCCGCGACCGTGTCGAGGTCGACCCGCAGATCTTCGACTCGTTCGACAGGGTGGTTTGCGACTCGGCCGACCTGGTTCTGGACGAGGCCGGCGACGCGTACCTGGCGGTGACCGACCACGGCTTCGACCCGGAAAGGGCCGAGAACCTCTTCGACGTCGTGAGCGGGACTGCGCCAGGGAGGACGAAGGAGGAGGAGACGACGTTGTTCAAGTCGGTCGGCAACGGCGCTCAGGACCTGGTCGTGGCGGGGCGAATGCTCCAACTGGCCACCGCCGCGGGTGTGGGCACGGTGGTCGACGACTCGAGCTCGATCAAGCCGATCGCCGGAGAGCGCTGAGCGCAGAGAGCCAACGGAGTGGTGAGACGTCCCGGGCCGGCCCGGAATCGGTTGACAGTCAGCTCGGCCCCTGGTTAGCGTGCAAACGATTGGGGTGACAAGCGCGCCCCTTCCGTGCGGAGAGATCGAGGAGGAACTTTCCATGGGACGAAGATCCATAGCGTGGAGGATTCTGGCCCTTTGCGCCATCCTCTCGCTGGTCGTCGCGGCTTGCGGCAACGAGAGCACCGACGACACCACCGACGGCACCACGGTCACTGATTCCACCAGTGGAGAGGCGACCGGTGATGTCCCCAATCCCGATGTGCTCGTGATCACCGTCAACGACGACGTGTTCAACCTCGATCCGGCCGCGGTGAACGGGAACGACGTCGGCATGGACGTGATCCTCAACGTCTACGACCGTCTGACCGCCATCGCCGCCGAAGACGGCGCCGTCATCCCGTCATTGTCCACCGAGGTCCCCAGCCTCGACAACGGGATGATCTCTGCAGATGGCCTCACCTACACATTCCCCATCCGTGAGGGCGTGGTGTTCTCCGACGGGACCGATCTCACCGCAGAGGACGTCAAGTACTCGTGGGACCGTGTGCTCGAGATGAACCTGCCCGAAGGTCAGGCGCAACTCTTCGAGAACGTGGCCGAGACCAGGGTCGTGGACGACTACACCTTCGAGGTGACCCTGGGCGCGGTCGACGCATCGTTCCTCGCCTTCCTCGCTGCTCACCCGGTGGCCAGCGTGGTGAGTCAGGACGCGGTCGAAGCCAACGGCGGCGTGGTCGCCGGTCAGCCCAACGAGTACATGGCACAGAACATGGTCGGCACCGGCCCCTACACACTGGCAACCTGGGAGCGCGGCGACCGGATGAACTTCGACATCAACCCGGACTACTGGGGCGAGCCGGCCCATCTCCCGGTGCGTTGGGAGCTGATCGTCGACTCGCCGGCGACCGGGCTCCAGGCCAAGGAGTACGACATCGTCGACATCAGCCCGACCGATGTGCCCTCCATCGAGCCCATCGAGCATGCCGTGGTCGACACCAGCATCCTCGACCTCCAGGTCCTCCAGATCGGGATGAACATGAACATCGCCGAAGGGGCTCTCCCCGCCGGCGACACCATCCCGCTCGACTTCTTCCAGGACGTTCGGGTGAGACAGGCGTTCAACTACGCCTTCAACTACCAGGGCTACATCGACGGGATCCTGGGCGGTCTCGGCGGCCGGGGCAGCTTCATTCTCCCGGTCGAGATGTACGGGTACGACCCCGATGCACCGATCTACCCCACCGACCCGGCGATGGCGGAGCAGCTGTTCACCGAGGCCGGCTACTGGGAGGACGGTTTCACCATCACCATCGCCAGCGACCAGACCCATGAGGGGTTCACCGGAGCGGCGCTGACCCTCAAGGACAGCATCGAGGCCCTCAACCCCAACTTCCACGTCAACGTGAACGCGGTGCCTGAGGCGCAGTTCGACGAGATCCTGGTCACCGACCCGTTGCCGGTCGCGATGTGGTCGTACACCAGCTCGCAGTACAGCACCCCTGACGCCTACCTGTTCGACAGCGCGCTGTCCGACGGCCGGTATGGCGCGGTCAACAGCTTCGTGGACGGTTACTCCGATCCCGAGGCGATCGACGCCCTGATCCGGTCGGCCCGCACCGAGCTCGACGAGGACGCCCGCCTCGAGATCCTCTCCGAGATCCAGAACGTCCTCTACGAAGAGGCCATGTGGATCATGCCCGCCAACGAGGGAGCACCCTCGGCGCGGGGCGAATGGGTGACGGGTCACATCGAGAACCCGATGTGGCCGCGGCCCTCGCAGTACTGGGCCCTCTACGACAAGTGAGCGAATCCGCCGGGGGGGCACTTGCCCTCCCGGCGGGCTCGCCGCTCTCGGTTCGCCGAAGTCCGTGACGGGTACGCTGGGCTGAGGGAGATGTGAGCTTTGCATAGGTACATCGGCCGACGACTGCTCGGGCTGCCCGTCGTCATCCTGATGGTGAGCATCCTGGTGTTCACGCTCACCCGGATCGGCGGCACCCCGATCGGCCCCTATCTGGAGCCGGGGATGACCGATCAGGAGATCGCTGCGCTGGAGGAGCGGTTCAACCTGGACGAGCCGCTCCCGATGCAGTACCTGGCCTGGCTGGGCGGGGTGGTGCGCGGCGAGCTGGGCTGGTCGGCGGTCGCCGCGGCGCCGGTGGTCGACGTCTTCCGACAGAGGATCCCGGCATCGTTCGAGTTGGGAGCGTTCGCTGCCCTCTGGGCGGTGACCCTCGGTATCGGGTTGGGCACCTTTGCCGCCCGCCGTCGCAATCGCATGGGGGACCAGATCGCGGGAGTCGTCGCCGTGGGCGGGGCCAGCATGCCCGCCTTCTGGCTGGGCATAGTCCTGCTCATCGTGTTCTGGTCATACCTGGGGTGGTTCCCCCACGGCAGATCCGACTCGGTCATCTGGAACAGCATTCCGCATCCGACCAACTTCTACACGATCGACGCCATCCTCGCCGGGAACCTCAACGCACTGAGGGACGCACTCTGGCACCTGGTTCTCCCCGCCCTGACCCTCGGCTACGCCGCCGTGGGCATCGTCACCAGGATGATGCGCTCCTCGCTGCTCGAGGAGATGGGCAAGGACTATGTCGACGCCGCCCGAGCCCGGGGTCTGCCGGAGAATCTGGTGATCCGTCGTCATGCCCGCAGGAACGCCTTCATCCCGACGATCACCGTGATCGGGCTCTCGATCGGGATCATGTTCGAGGGCACTGTCGTCGTCGAGACCATCTTCGGCTGGCCCGGCCTGGGCAACTGGATGGCAGACTCGGTGCTCAGCGGCGATCAGGGCACCACGCTCGCCTTCGTCATCTTCACCAGCATCCTGTTCGTGTCGCTCAACATGGTCGTCGATGTCCTGTATGGATACCTCGACCGACGTGTCGTCCTGAGGAAGGCATAGCCGTGTGGTTCCACGCCGTTCACGCGGAGAGGGCCCCGGCCCTGGCCGGCGAGGGGCCGCTTCGGGTCAAGGCCCGGCGGCTGTGGGGGACCACCAAGGAGGTGTTCAGCCGGGGGAGCACCGCCTTCGGCGCGATCGTGATCGTCCTCCTCCTGGCGATGGCGATCTTCGCCCCGCTCATCGTCCCCGAGAACCCCCGAGGGGCGTTCCAGATGCCCCGGGACCTGAGTGCCGTGGCCGTCCCACCGGGCACCGAGGGACATCCCCTGGGAACCACCCGCCTCGGCGGCGACGTCCTCTACGGCATCGTGTGGGGCGCCCGTCTCTCCCTTCAGCTCTCCATCTACGTGGTGGCGGGAGCCGTGCTGATCGGTCTCGTCGTCGGCAGCACCGCCGGGATCGTCGGGGGGAAGGTCGATGCGATCCTGATGAGAGTGGTCGACGTCTTCCTCTCCATCCCGACCCTGGTCTTTCCGTTGGCGATCGCCGCCGTCCTCGGCCCATCGTTCGCCAATATCGTGGTGGCGCTGGCGGTGATCATGTGGGCAAGATACGCCCGCATCATCCGAAGTCAGATCCTCCAGGTTCGAGAGGAGGACTACGTCGACGCCGCCAAGGCCATCGGCGACTCGAAGTTCGGGATCATCCGCCGCGACATCCTCCCCAACTCGTTCACCCCGGTGGCGGTGCAGGCCACGCTCGACATGGGCCACGCCGTCCTCCTCGGGGCCACGCTCGCCTTCATCGGGCTTGCGGTCGCCGGTCAGGCGGAGTGGGGGACGCTGGTCAGCGAGGGCCAGGCCGACATCATCGCAGGACGGTGGTGGACCTCGACGTTCCCCGGTCTGATGGTCTTCCTGTGGGCTCTGTCGTTCAACCTGGTCGGAGACGGTCTCCGCGACGTCCTCGACCCGAGGACCGAGGGGCGCTGACCCCGGCTCAGCGGTACTTGAGGCCGGTGCCGGTGTTGAACACGAGGGTGCGGGTGGAGGGTGTCACCCAACCCCGCTCCCTGAGCATCCTCAGCGCGGCCCAGGCTGCCCCGGCTTCCGGGCAGGCGTCCACCCCGGTCGCGGCCGACATGGCAGCAGCGGCCGGGCCGATGTCGGACTCGGGGACCGCGACCGCAGTCCCGTTCGTCTCCAGCAGCGCCCTCAGGCAGAGGAAGCCCGCGATCGGGTTGGGGACGCGCAGCCCGTAGGCGCTGGTGGTCGGGTTGGGCCACGGCTCGGTGAACCGGCTCTGCGTCTCGAACCCCGATACCACCGGCGCACACCCCTCGGACTGCACCGAGACCAGTCGGGGCCGCTCGGCGCCGATCCACCCCATGGCCTGCATCTCGTCGAACGCCTTCCACATCCCCACCAGCCCGGTTCCCCCGCCGGTCGGGTAGACGATCACCTCGGGCAGATCGCCGTCGAATTGCTCCCAGAGCTCGTATCCCATGGTCTTCTTTCCTTCCACGCGGAACGGCTCCTTGAGCGTGGACAGGTCGAAGTCCTCCGGCGACCGGTTCTCGGCGAGCCATCTCCCGGCGTCGGCGATCGTCCCCGGGACGAGCTCGACCCGCGCCCCGTAGTGACGGCTCTCCTCGACGAACTGGCGCGGGGTGTCCTCGGGCATCGCCACCAGGACCTCGACCCCGGCCGCGGCGCCGTATGCAGCGAGGGCACCGGCGGCATTGCCGGCCGAGGGGGCGACCATGCGCTTGACCCCCATCGCAAGCGCCGCCGACACCGCCATCGACATGCCTCGGGCCTTGAACGAGCCCGTGGGATTGCGGGCCTCGTCCTTCACCCATGTCCCGTCGTCGGCACGAACCAGTGGGGTCCATCCCTCGCTCAGCGACACCGACGCCTCGAGCTTCACCGGAAGCACGGCCGAGTACCGCCAGAGCGAGTGGATCGAAGGATCGATGACCGCATCCGGGTCGGTGCCGGGCTCCAGATCCATGTCGACCCGCAGCGGCAAGCCGCAGGCACGGCAGATGGTGTTGAGCCGACCCACCTCGTGGGCCTTGCCACACTCGAAACACGTGATCGACTTCAATCGCGTGTTGAAGGCATCGGTAGGTGAGATTTGCACAATCGTTATTCCGGTGGAGTTGCCTGGTGGCAGCCAGTGACGCATCAGTCGTTTACGGCGACGCCGATCGTATCCAGCGCCGCACGGCTATGTCATCCGCGTCGGGCGCTTCCGGGGTACTCTCATTGACCTCCCGCCCATGACCGGTGGACGTCTCGGCGGGTGGATCGACCGGCTCCGGCCCCACGAGCGGGTGTTCGCGGTCTCGGTCTCCACCGCCCTGGTCATGACCGGACAGGGAATGGCGGGGCCGATCCTGCCCGTCTTCGCCCGGCGGTTCGGAGTGAGCCTGGCCGTCGTCGGATCCACGGTCGCGGCCTTCGGGCTCGCCCGGCTTCTCCTCAACATCCCGCTTGGCTCGTTCGCCGATCGTCGAGGGCGGAGATTCCTGCTGGTTGGCGGACCGCTGCTCCTGGCGGTGAGCATGGTGGGAGCGGGGATGGCAGGGGGCATCGTCAGCCTGACCCTCTGGCGGTTCGTGTCCGGGGCCGGATCGGCGATGTACATGACCGGCGCCCTGGTCTACATCACCGACATCTCGACCCCGGCCAACCGGGGCCGGCTGATCGGGGCGAATCAGGGAGCGCTCCTGTTCGGTCAGGCGATCGGGCCCGGTCTGGGTGGCCTGATCGCCGATCAGTTCGGGATCAGGGCGCCCTTCTTCGTCATCGCCGGAGCAGGGCTGCTGGCGTCGGTGTACAGCGCATTCCGGATCGAGGAGACTCGACCGCCGGCGAGAGCCGAGATCACGGAGCACGGGGAGAGGACCGAGAAGCCCGGCTGGCGCGACGTACTCGGCTCGCGGGCGTTCTTGGCCGTCGCCCTGGTCAACTTCTCGGTCTTCTTCACCCGGTCGAGCTCGAACAACACCCTGATGCCCCTCAAGGGAGTGAGTGTCTTCGGGCTCAGCCTGGGCGAGATGGGATTGGTGTTGAGCGTGATGGCAGTGGTCAACCTGAGCCTGTTGCCGTTTGCGGCGACGATCTCGGATCGTCACGGTCGAATTCGGGCGATCGTGCCCAGTCTCCTCGGGGTCGCCGCCGCCCTGTCCGTCATCGCCGTGGCCGCAGACGTGTCCTGGTTCCTGGTCGGCGCCGGCATCCTGGCCGTGTCGACCGCCGTCTCCGGCCCGGCGCCGGCCGCCTTCGCCGCCGATCAGGCCCCGGAGCAGATGAGGGGCCTGTCACTGGGAATGTTCCGCACCGCCGGGGACATCGGTCTTCTGGTCGGGCCGCCGCTCCTCGGGTGGATCGCCGATGTCGGCGGATACGGAGCGGCGTTCGGGCTCAACGCCGCGGTGACGGCCCTGGCAGCCGTGACCTTCTACTCGGCCTCCCGGAGCAGGGCTCCGTCCCCCGGCATCGCCACATGACGCCGTCCCCGGCTCACCAGGCAGACCGCGTCATGTGAGCTGAGAGGGCTGGATCGGGCTGGAGGATGTAGACGCCGCCGTGCACCCGGTCGGTCGCGTAGACGGTCAGGTCCTCTGCGACGAACAGATCGTTGATCTGGGCGGCGGCCTGGTTCGGCGGGCACTCGGGTATCCAATGGGCAACCTCGACCGGAGCGTCGGGGTCGGCGATGTCGTAGACCCTGAGACCGGCATTGAAATAGGTTGCGAAAACGAGCTCCTGGCTTCGGTAGCTGTTGGGGCGGTTCTCGTGCAGGCAGTGCGAGCCGAAGCGAAGTCCCCGATCACAGAAGTCGCCTCGGGGGACCGGGCAGATCGAGCGCACGAACGGCGCCGTCTCGTCGGAGACGTCGACGACCCTGATCATGTGCCGGTCGCCGTCGCACCCATCCGAGATCGCCTCGTCGGTCACGACCACCAGGTTGCGGTCGGGCAAGGGGAGGCAGGTGTGGGTGTGACCTCCCTCATCCCAGCCGAGACGTGAGATCGTCGTCGGTCTGGTCGGATCCGATATGTCGATCACCACCATCCCCCCGTCCCAAAAGCCCAGGTAGGCACGATCGTCGTGGACCAGGGCGTGATGGACGAGCCATTCCTCGCCGCCGGGTGCCTCCAGGGCCGTGCCATCCGATTCCGACATCCCGGGCCACCACCAGCGCCCGACCTCGGTGGGATCGGCCGGGTCGGACACGTCGACGATGAGCCAGATTCGTCCGGTGTAGCCGTCGGGTGTCGCCGAGATGTAGGCGAGATCGCCGCCTTCGTAGACGATCCGATGCACCCCGCGCCCACCGGTGTCGAAGAACCCGACCCGCTCGGGATCGTGCGGGTCATCGAGGCTGTATATCGCCATCCCGACCGGTGCCGGTCCTGCGCTCCGGAACAGCTCGTGGTTCACCATCAACAGGCCGTCGGCCACCTGTACCTTGTGGGTGTGCGACCCGTCGGGGGCATCCCACTGCCGAACCACTCGAGGAGCGGTCGGGTCGGCGATGTCCAGTATCGACGTGCCCTTCCCGCTCGGCCCGAAGTGACCGACATAGAGGACGTCGCCGTGTGGCATGACCTGCATCCCGTCCCCGTGGCCGTTGAGATCGGAGTGACCGACCAGTCTGAATCCTGAAGTGTCCTCGGGGTGCATCTCTGGTCGCGTCCTCTCGACTTGGCCCTTGCACAATCGTTTGTAGCATGCCGATCCTCCATGCGAGATTATCTCCGCAGTCTGCGCGTGACTACGGGCCTGCGGGAACCCAGCCTCGTCTCCACGGCCATCCTCGCTCTCACCGCGGTCGCCTTCTTCCGGGTCGCCCTGTTGCCCGAGTTCGGTCGCGAGCTGTCGATGTCGACGTTCCAACTGGGGGTCATGACCACGGTGTTCGCCGTGGGACGGCTCGCAACCGACATCCCCGGCGGGCACTTCGCAGACAGGATGAGTCCGCGCAGCCTCTTTGCCATCTCCGCGGGAGGGGTCGCCATCGGCAGTCTGGTCCTCGGCCTCTCGGTGGCCGTGCTCTCCGTCTACTCCGCTTCGTTTCTGCTCGGGATCTCCTCGGCCACAACCAACGCCACCGGGATGACCTTCTTCTCCAATGTGGCCGGCGCCAGCCGTCGCGGGACCTCGATGGCGGTCTTCTCCGCTGCCCTGCTCGGTGGCCAAGCGGTGGGACCTGCCGCGGCCGGCCTCATCTCCTCCGCCGTTGGCTGGCGGGCCACCATGTTCGTGGGCACGGGAGCGGCGAGTCTGGTCGCCCTGGTTCTCCTCAGGTCGCGCTCGCGCCGACCGAGAGCCGGTGATTCCCGGGAGACTCTGCCCGCCCCCCATGGTTACGGGCCAGGCCCGTCCCTGGGCCCGTTGTTGGTCCTCCGGGTCGTCTCCTTCTCCGTCTTCCTGACCCTCGGCGCGGTCCCGCAGACCCTGGTGCCGATCATCGGCGCCGACGACTTGGGCCTGGGCACTGCGGCGATCGGGCTCGCCCTCGGTGCCGGAGGGCTGGCACGGTTCGTGGGGACCTTCGTCGGGGGTCGCCTCTCGGACCGAGTCTCCCGCAAGGCGGCGCTGATCCCGGGTCTGCTGATCCAGGCATTCGGTGTGGGGCTGCTGGCCATCGAGCCAAATGTGGCCATCTGGTTGGCCGCGATCGTCATCATGTCGCTGGCCAGCTTTGCGGTCTCGGTGGCGGCGACGGTGGTGGGAGACATCACCGATCCGGCACGGGTCGGGACCCAGTTGGGCCGGTTCCGCTTCGTCGGCGATCTCGGTCTGATCGCGGGGCCGCTGCTGGTCACGGGCCTGTTCGAAGGGTTGGGGCGAGAAGTGGCGTTCTTGTTCGTGGCCGCGGTCCTGACGTCCGCGGCGCTGCTCTCGTGGCGGTTCCTCCCCGAGACGGGCGGGACCGGGGGGTAGGTGTCCGGGCCGGCCCGGGGGCCAGAGGTACCCTCGGCCTCGATGAGAACGGCAGGAGAGAACGGCGGGACGGGGCCGACCAGGCCGCCCACCCTGCGCGATGTCGCGCGGGAAGCGGGAGTTCACGTCTCGACGGTCTCCAGAGTCCTCAGCGGCCAGGCAGCCGCGGGGCGGATCACCCAGGACACGGAACAGCGAATCCGGGACGTGGCGCGGAGACTCGGCTATCGGCGGAACACGATCGCCCGCGCCCTGCGCACCGGCCGGACCCTCGTGGTGGGGATGGTGGTCCCCGACGTGGCCAACCTGTATCAGGCCGGGATCACCCGCGGTGCAGGCGATGTCCTCTACGCCGACGGCTACTCGTTGATACTCGCCAGCACGGACGATGATCCCGAGCACGCCGCCACCCAGGTCTCGGCAATGCTCGGGGTCCAGGCCGAAGGTCTGATGTACGGGGTGGCCCGGGAGGAAGACGCCGTCCTCGCCCAGCTCGTGGACGAGGGAATACCGGTCGTCCTGTTCAATCGCGCCTCGTCGAGCCCCGGGATCAGCGCCGTTCTCCCCGACGATCACGCCGGGACCAGGTTGGCGGTCAACCATCTGCTCTCTCTCGGCCATCGGAACATCGTGCACGTCGGAGGGCCGGAGGACGTGTCGTCCACGGTGAACAGGCTCGCAGCCTTCGAGGCCACGCTCGGGTCTGCCGGGTTGACCGGGGCGCACGGTTTCGCCCATCGGCAGATCGAGGAGGAGGGCTGTCGGGTGACCAAAGGGCTTCTCGACGAGCTGCCCCGGACCACGGCGGTGCTGGCAGCCAACGACCGTCTCGCCCTGGGCGCCATCGATGCGATCCGGGACAGCGGGCGATCGTGCCCTGACGACGTCTCCGTGGTGGGCTTCAACGACATGCCCTACAGCGATCGGTTCACCCCGCCTCTCACCACCATCCGCATCTCGCAATACGAGCTCGGGGCGATGGCGGCGAGATTGCTGCTCGAGACGATCGCGGATCCGGGCCGGCCGGCCGAGACACGGCTCGCCTCCCCGGAGCTGGTGATCAGGGGGTCGACCGCGCCGGTTCCCATCTGACAGTCGGGACCACAGGGGTTACCCTCAGTGAGCAACCGTTTGTGCAGCGAAGACCACACCGATCCGATCGGAGGGAAGACTGAGCCGCGAGTCCATGCTCCTCGCCAATATGACCCAGCCCGAGGCGCAGACCGCGCTGGGGCGGGGAACGGCCGTCCTGGTGACCGGGAGCATCGAGCAGCACGGCGGTCATCTCCCACTGGGCACCGATGCCCTGGCCGCCCTGACCATCGCACTGCGCGTCGGTGAGCGTCTTCAGGCCCCGGTCATACCGATCTCCCCGGTGGGTGTGGCTTCCTATCACCTCCCCTGGCCGGGATCGTTGAGCATCAGCTCGGACACCTTGGCCACCCTGATGGTCGAGGTCTGCCGGGGTCTCGCCCCGGCCGGTGTGGAGCGGGTGATCGTGGTCAATTGGCACGAGGGCAACTCGACGGCGATTCGATTGGGGGCCGACCGGGCACAGACCGAGCTCCCTTTGCGTGTGATCGTGGTCGAATCGCATGTGATCACCAACGCCCTCTTTCCCGATGAGATGGAGTTCACCCATGCCGGGTCGATGGAGACCGCCGCGATCCTCGCCCATGATCCCGGGCTGGTCAGGCTCGACGCGATGGTCGACGGCGACTCGGTCGACGGGAGCGGGGATGGGCATGCCCTGTTCCGACGTCGTGACGTGTTCCCCATCATGCGGGACTTCAGGGAGGTGGCGTCCACCGGTTGGTATGGAAACCCCGGTTCGGTCACCGAGGAGAGGTCCAGGGAGATCATCGACAAGGTGGCCGATCACATCGTCGACTCCGTGGAAGAAGTGTGGACCGTTCTGAGAGAGCGGGACCCCGGAACGGGAGGGTCGGCGTGACCACGATGCGCGCCGCGGTGCTGAAGGGATGGGACGAGCTCTCGGTGGAGGACGTCGAGGTCCCAGAGCCGGGCCCGGGCGAGATCCTGCTGCGGGTGAGGGCTTGCGGTCTCTGCGGCACCGACCTCAAGATGGTCCACGGGGCCTTCGAGAAGCGCGGCTGGCCGCCGTCGCTGCCTTTCATCATGGGCCACGAGTGGTCGGGCGAGGTGGTCGCCCTCGGCGAGGGGCTCGACGATCAGGCGTTGCGGCCCGGGGACAAGGTGGTCGCGGAGAACCACGTCGGCTGCGGCCGTTGTCCCATGTGCCGGCAGGGCCGCTACAACCTGTGTGAGAGATCCGGGACTCCGGGATACCGGCTCTACGGGCACACCGCTCCGGGGGCACTGGCCGAGTTCGCGGTCAGACCGGCCCAGATGCTCCACAAGCTGCCCGACTCGGTCAGCTCGCTGGAGGGAGCCCTGGTCAACCAGGGGTCGCTCACGGTACATGCCCTGCGCCGGGTCGAATTCCAGCCCGGGTCGAGCGTCGCCATATTCGGTCCGGGCCTCCTCGGCCTTCTCGCTGCCGCGGTGGCCTCGGCCTCCGGTGCCGCCCAACTGATCATGGTGGGGAGAGGGAGCAGGCTCGATCTGGCCGGCAAGATGGGCTGTGACGACGTGGTCGACTACGAGGCGGAGGATCCGGTTCTCGGAGTTCGCCGTCTCACCGGAGGGAGGGGAGTGGACTATGTCTTCGACTGCACGGGGAACCCGGAGGTCCCGGCGCAGGCCATCGGCGCCGTTCGTCGCGGGGGGAGGGTCGCCCTGCTCGGCCTCACCGGGGGCAAGCCGTCCGATATCGACGTCGACCGTCTCACCCTGGACGAGATCGACCTGATGGGGATCCGGTCCAGCCCCAATGCATATCCGGCGATGATCTCACTCATGCGCTCGGGGAAGGTCGACCTGGCCCCTCTGGTGACCCACGTCTATCCGCTCGAATCCGTCGGCGAAGCCCTGGCCGCACTGGAGTCTCGTGAAGCGGTCCGACCGATCGTGGAGCTGTGAGCGTGGCGCTGGTCGATCATCCTCACATCTCGATGTTCGGTTCGGATGAGTGCACCTGCACGGCTCAGGAGGCGGAAGCCCTGGCCGTGGTGGCCGCCTATCGGGTGGCGAAGGTCTCCGAGCGCGGCCCGTACCTGTCTCCCGACTTCAAGCGTCACCGGGCCGGCTTCACCCACATCGGAGATCTCTGGGAGCATCGGGGACCGGGCGGCATGGACGACGACTCGATGCGGGACAGGGAGAACATCCTGCTCGAGCTGACCGCCAAGAACGACAAGGTTTGGGGGATCTTCCGCGTGGTCGGCACCCACACCGGCCCGCTCTACGGCATCCCGGCCACCGGCCGCCGGATCGACGTGATCGAGGTCGGCCTGTGGCGGGTCGAAGACGGAGTCATCGCCGAGGCCTGGTACTTCGGGGACGAGCTCGGGCTCCTGCGATCGGTCGGGCTCAACCCTCCCGACCTCACCAAGGCGCCGGGGTAGGCCCTTCGGCTGCGGGCCGTGCGCCTGATCGCCAATGACCACTGAGACCGCTCTCGTCATCCTGGTGATTGCGGGCGCCTACCTGGTCAAGGGTGTGGCCGGGATGGGCGGACCGTTGTTGGCGGTCCCCTTCATCGCCAGCATCGCCGGCGTCGAGCACGCAGTCGTGGTGCTGTCCATCGGCAACTTGGTCTCCAACGGCTGGCTGCTCTGGGAGCACCGGCTTGGGGCCCGCGGCACGGGGTTCGTGATGATCCCGTTCCTGGTGGTCGGCACCGCAGCGACCATCGCCGGCACCTGGGTGCTCACCGAGGTGGACGATCGGATCCTCTCGGTGCTGATCGCGTTGGTGATCTTCGGCTACATCTGGCGATATCTGGCCAACCCTCACTTCGCACTGGAGAGGGAGACCGCCCGCCGCATGGCTGCCCCCATGGGCCTGATCGGAGGTGGGCTGTTGGGGGCGACCGGGACCGCAGGGCCCCTGATCGCCACCTATCTGCACGCGGTGCGGCTGGGCCGCTCCTCCTTCGTCCATATGATGAGCCTCACCTTCCAGGTCTTCGGGCTCATCCAGCTGGTGACCCTCATCGTTCTCGGAGCCTTCACCCCCGAGCGCACCGAGCAGGCGTTGTGGGCAATCGTGCCGGTGACGGTGATGACCGCGGTCGGCATCCGCATCGGGAGACGGCTCAATCAGAAGGCGTTCGAGTTCGTGGTGCTCGCGCTGCTCGCGTTCGCGTCGGTGCGGGTCGTGCTGTCCGCGTTCGGCTGACCGGGACCGATCCTGCCGCCCTGTTGGGTGTGGAGTATGCAGGCGGTGAGATGCCCGCCACCGATGTCCTCCAACTGGACAGGATCCACCGGGACCAGGCTGATGTGCACCCTCTTTCCGTCGGTGGAGAGTCTCTCCAGGGCGGCTCTCATGGCCGGCGGGACATCACCGTTTTGAATCGCGTTGCCCACGGCGGAAGCCGACGCCTCGTCGAAGAACCCCAACGTGGCGTCGAAGTTGGATCTGCGCTCCACATCGGTGAGAGCGTCGAGCAGTGCTTCGTGGGTCTGGAGCCAGGCGACGGCGTCGTCGACCTCCCACCCACAGGCCGGGGTGGCCACCGGGCACCTGGTGTGAAACCGGCAGCCTTCCGGCGGGTTGGCGGGGTCGGGCACCGTCCCCTGCAGACCTCTCATCTCGGACTTCTCCGAGCGGATGTCGGGATTGGCGGCGAGCAGGGCCTCGGTGTAGGGATGGCGGGGGTCGCCGAAGAGCTCCTCGGCGGTGCCGTACTCGGCGACCTTGCCCAGGTACATGACCGCGATGCGGTCGCTCATCAGCCTCACAACACCCAGATCGTGACTGATGAACAGGTAGGTGAGGCCTCGGTTCCTCTGCAACTCGTGAAGCAGGTTGAGGATCTGGGCCTGTACCGAGACGTCGAGAGCGCTGGTCGGCTCGTCGAGGACGATGAACTCGGGGTCGAGGGCGAGCGCTCGCGCAATCGAGATTCGCTGTCTCTGGCCCCCGGAGAACTGATGCGGGTACCGGTAGAGGTGTTGACGACCGAGACCGACGCTTTCCAGCAGTGACACGACCCGCTCGGTGAGCTCCTGGCCGGATGCCTCCTTGTGGACCCGGAGTGGCCGTCCCACCACGTCCTTGACCAGCTGTCTCGGGTTGAGAGAGCTGAACGAGTCCTGGAAGACGACCTGGCAGTTGCGCCGGTAGGCCCGCCATGCCTTCCCGCCGAGCCCGTCGATGCGGTGGTTGGCGTCGATCCGCTCCACTTCCTTGCGTTGCTCCGCGCTTCGATCCGCTTCGGGTATCGAATCGAGGACGTCGAGCCTGGCGGCGTCCTGGTCGGACAGTCTGAAGTACACCTTCCCCCCGGTCGGCGCGACCAGGCCGCTGATGCACCGGCCGAGCGTCGTCTTGCCGCATCCGGACTCCCCGACCAGGCCCATGGTCTCCCCGGGACGCACCTCGAAGGAGACTCCGTCCACTGCCCGCACGTGGCCTACCACTCGTTGCAGCGTGCCTTCCTTGATCGGGAAGTACTTCTCCACCCCGCGCAGGGAGATGACGGCCCGGTCGGACGGTTGCCTGCCGTCTGTCGGCGGCGTCGAGCCGGATGAGGTCACGACACCCACCTCTCCAGGGTGGGGAGGGTGACGCCGACGTCACTGTCCTCGTAGGCGAAACAGGCAACGGAGTGCTCCGCGCCCACCATGATCAGCCCGGGGTCGACGCTGCGGCACACGTCGACCGCGTACTTGCATCGCGTGCTGAATCGACACGACGGCGGCGGGTCGATCAGCTCGGGCACGGTTCCCTCTATGGCTGCCAGGTTGCCGCGTCGATGGGCCGCGGAGGGGACCGCGGCCATCAGACCCCTGGTGTAGGGGTGCTTCGGATCGCTGAAGATCTCCTCGGTTGTCCCGGTCTCGATGATCCGCCCTGCGTACATGACGGCCACCCGGTCGCAGATCTCCTTGACCAGTGAGAGGTCGTGGCTGATATAGAGGACGGAGGTCTGGAGACGCTCCTGCAACTCGGCGATCAACTCGAGGATCTTGGCCTGGATGGTCACGTCGAGGGCCGTGGTGGGCTCGTCGGCGATGAGCAGGTCGGGGTTGCAGGCAAGAGCCTGGGCGATGAGCACCCGCTGTTTCATCCCGCCCGAGAGCTCGTGCGGGTAGCTGTTCATGATCTTGTGGGGATTCGGTATCTGGGTCTCGGTGAGCGCGTCGGCGATCAGGTCGTCGACCCGCTTTCTCAGCCTGGCCGCCTTGCTCCGCAAGGGTGGGATCTCCAGCAGGAGTCGCTCCAGGTTGTTGGTCCGTTGCCTTGCCGCCCGGCGGATGATCGGGGGCATGTCGGGGCCGAGGAACTCGAGGATCTCCTCGGAGCGATGCTGGTAGAACACCTCGGCGATCTGGCTGCGTATCGACATGGCCGGGTTGAGTGCCTTTCCCGGGTCCTGGAAGATCATCGCGATCCGATCGCCCCGGATCGAGAGCATCTCCTCGTGGGGGATGGCGAGGAGATCGATGGGCGGGCCGTCGCTCTGACGTGCCTCGGTCGACCAGAAGTCGATCTGACCGCCGGCGTATATCCCGGGAGGGCTCGGGACGAGACGGATGAACGAGCGGGCGGTCACGCTCTTGCCGCAGCCGGTCTCGCCCACCAACCCGAGGGTCTCGCCGTCGCGGATGTCGAAGGAGACGCCGTCGACCGCGCGGACTACTCCGGCCTTCGCCTGGAAGTAGACCCGGAGGTCGCGGACCGAGGCGACGAGCGGCCGGGTCGCCCTTTCCTGTCTGGTGTTGACCCCGACCGTCATCCATCACTCCTCAACGGTTCAGCAATCGATTGCTGAACCCGCTCCGCACGATATAGCCCCGGCTCGGGGGGTGCAACAGGCGCCCGATCCCGGGCCGGGCACCGGTTCATGAACTGCAATCGTTTTCTGCGCGGGCGCCCGCTTGGGTAGCGTTGACCTCGCCCCTTATCACGGAGGACCAATTGGGCCGCTTTGCGGTGAAGACACCCACACACCACACCACATGGGACCGGATGCTGCAGATATGGCGCACCGCCGACGAGATCGACCTGTTCGAGTCGGCGTGGAACTTCGACCACCTCTATCCGATCCGCGGTGACACCGACGGCCCGTGTCTCGAGGCCTGGGTGACGCTTTCGGCGTTGGCACAGGCCACCAGCAGGATCAGGGTGGGGACCATGGTCAACGGCATGCACTTCCGTCACCCTGCGCTGACGGCATCGATGGCGAGCTCGCTGGACATCGTCTCCGAGGGTCGGTTCGAGCTGGGTCTCGGGGCCGGCTGGTACGAGCTGGAGGCCGATGCATATGGCATCGATCTCGGCACCGTCGACGAGCGGATGACACGCTTCGAGGAGGGCACCGAGGTCATCCACCTCCTCCTCACCGAGGAGCACACCGACTTTCGAGGGCGGTTCTTCAACCTGGAGCGGGCGAGGAACGAGCCCAAACCGGTGCAGGACCCTCGGCCCCCGATCGTCATCGGCGGACGGGGGGAGAAGCGGACCCTCCGTCTGGTGGCGCGGTTCGCGTCGATGTGGGATGCGCTGTTCGTCGAGGATGAGAAGGACGAGTGGCTGCGTCTGCGCGAGGTGCTCTGGGGACATTGCCAGGAGGTGGGCCGCGATCCCGGCGAGATCTCGTGTTCCAGCCATCTCGCGGTCGGGCCGGAGCCCGATCCGGGCGAGGTGGCCTCCCGGGCCGGGGCGATGTTCGAGGCCGGGATCGACGTGGTCGTGTTCGGGCTCACGGCTGCTCACGATGGTGGCACCGTCGAGGCACTGGCGGGGGCTCTCGCCGAGCTCAGCTGAACGCCGCCTCCGATCAACCGAGGGCCTTGGCTTCGGATCGGGGGCGCTGGGCGAGATATACCCCTATCGAGACCCCGACCATCCCGAGGAGGTCGAGGGGCCCCGGCACCTCGTCGAGGAACAGCCAGGCCAGGAGCCCGATCTGGATGAGCATCGTGTTGTTGACAGCCGCCGACTCGGCGGCTGACAGCCTCTGCAGGCTCCGGTTCCAGATGGTGAACGCCCACGCGGTGTTGACTGCGGCCAGCCAACCGATGATCAGCCAGGCCCGGGTCGAGATCGACGGCACTCCCTCCACGGTGATCCCGACCACGACGAGGGCGACCGCCCCCACCATCATGCTCGACACGGTCACCACAACCGGAGAGAGGTCGCGGCGCCGGTTCACTCCCCTCCCGATCAGGGCCGCGGCAGCGTTGGCGACCAGCCCGACCACCGAGGCAGCCAACCCGATGATGGTGAAGCCGAGATCTCCGGAGAAGTAGACGGCGGCGCCGGTCACGATCAGCAGTGACCCCGCCACTTGCCGTGCTGTCGGCTTCTCACCCAGCGCCGCAGTCGACATGGCCGTGACCAACAGGGGAGTGAGGGCGAGGACCAGGCTCGAGGTGGCCGCCGGCTGGGAGTCGATGGCGACGAACTGTGCTCCCTGTGCTACCGCGACGAACACCAGGCCGAGGACCGTCAACTGTGCCCACCGTCGTCCCCCCAAGGAGGCGACCTCGGAGCGAAGCCGCGGCGTCCCCGCCACCAGTGCGGCGAGGAGGACCGCGGCGAGCAGGTAGCGGAGCCCGGCGAAGACGATCGGGCTGAGTGACTCGCCGTC
>DASUSU010000021.1:0-2057 GCA_036374915.1 Acidimicrobiia bacterium
CGATGACCACACCACGGTCGGGTTCGACTTCCAGGTCGACAGTCGTCGCCACCGGCTCGACGGCTCGGGCTCGCTCGAGGCGAGGCGTTTCGAAGTCGTACACCGCGCCTCGGGTTCGACCGTCATGAGTCACCGGAACGGTCGGCTCCCGGAACGCCACATTCAGGTGCACCGGCCCCGGTTGCGGTCTGCCGACCGCACTCTCGAGGATGTCTCTCACCGTGTGCCTCCACGACACGTTGCCGTCGACGTCTTCGTCTGGGGCCTCGATCCCCCGGTAGGACCTGACTTTTCGCCCGAACATCTCTACCTGGTCGATTGTCTGATTGGAGCCGATGCCTTGCATCTCCGCCGGACGATCCGCCGAGATCACCACCAGGGGCACACACGACATGTCGGCCTCGACGATGGCCGGGAAGAAGTTGGCTGACGCCGTCCCCGATGTGGCGATCACAGCCGCGGGGCTACCACTGGCCCGGGCGGATCCCAAGGCCCAAAACGCTGCAGATCGCTCGTCGATGAAGACACGCGTGTGCACCTCCAGGTGGGCGGCCGCAGCGATGGCTAGGGCACCGGAGCGGGATCCGGGGGCAATGGCCACTTGCCTGACGCCGCCATGGGCCAATTCGTCGATGACGACACGGGCAAGCGCGGTAGAGGGGTTGGGATGCGTCACGTCAACACCTCAGCCGCGGCCCGGAGCCGTCTGAGCATCTCGGCGCCGCGGTCACGCGGCGGTCGCCACCGCTCCAGCAGACCGGGGTCGGGCTCGGGTCGTCGAACCTCGAGCTCACCGTTGTGGGGAACCAAGGGATCGAGAGTTGGGTCGCCCTCGATGAGTGCGACCGTGCCCAGCCCGCATGCATAAGGGAGCTCGGGAAGGAGCGAGGCGGCAAGAAGCCCCCCGTAGATCCCCACCGAGGTCTCGAGAGCGGAAGAGATCACCACCGGGATCGAGGATCTTCCGGCCAGGTCGAGGACCCGTGCCACACCGCCCATCGGCTGCACTTTGAGAACCAAGACGTCGGCGGCGCCCTCCTCGATGACTCGCAGCGGGTAGGGGCTCTGGCGAACCACCTCGTCGGCCGCTAGGGGCACCGAGACCCGGCTCCTGAGTTGCTTCATCTCGGCGACGGTCTCCACTGGTTGTTCCACGTACTCGAGGTCGAACTCGGCGAGTTGCTCTATCCGCTCGACCGCAGTCTCGAGGTCCCACCCGGCGTTGACGTCGACCCGCACCTTGCCCGCCGGGCCGAGACACTCTCTGACGGCTCTCACACGGGCGATGTCGTCGTCGGCCGAGTCACCGGGATCGCCGATCTTGACCTTGGCCGTGCCGGCACCCGACTCGAGGACGAGAGCGACTGCTGTGGCGGGTTCAACGGCGGGGACCGTCACGTTCACGGGGATGGTGGCCCGACTTGGCTCGGGCAGCTCACCGCAGGCCAGCTCCAATGCGGCGGCCAGCCACCGGGTGGTCACCTCCGGTGGATAGTCCGGGAATGGAGAGAACTCGCCCCAACCTCGCGGACCCTTCACCAGAACTGCCTCACGATGATCGACCCGCCGAAATCGCTGCCGCATGGGAATTCGAACCGGGTGCAGCTCGAGGGCCTCCAGCGCCTCACGCACCGTCTTGCACCTCCCGGATGTAGCCCACCAACCGGTCGAGTTGGTCGTCGTCGAGAGACGACGAGAACGAGGGCATCCGACCCCGCCCGTTCATGATGCTGAACTCGAGAAACTCGTCAGAGTCCTCCGCAGATGGCGACCCCGGACCGAGCGCCGGCCCGATCGCCCCGCTGAGATCGGCACCGTGGCACCGTGCGCACAGTTGGGCATATATCTCCTCCCCGGAGGCATCCTCGGGGGGATCACCAAAAGAGCATGACGCCGCGAGAATCGACATCGCGATCACGGCTGGGAGCCGTCTCATTCGCCATCAACCCTCGCCCGAAGCTCCCTGACCTCCTGGGCCCGTTCGATTGGCACCACCAGGACCGCCTCGGCAGTCTCGACGACGACGACTCCATCGAGCCCGGCAACCACGATTGGCC
>DASUSU010000022.1:0-8953 GCA_036374915.1 Acidimicrobiia bacterium
CGGCGTGGCCGGGTATGTGGTCCCGGTGATAGCGGTGATCCTGGCCGTGATCTTCCTCGGCGAGAATCTGACGATCGCGGTCGTATCCGGCGCGGTGCTCATCGTCAGCGGTGTGATCCTGGCCGAGCGCTCCAGCCGTCACGTCCCCGTCCCCGGGGTCAACACCGCGAGGTGAAGGCGGCGTTTACCCTCGGGGAGATGAGTCGTCGGATACTGGTGGCGGTGGCATGGCCGTATGCGTCGGGGTCGCTCCATCTAGGGCACCTGGGCGGGGCCTACCTGCCCGCGGACATCTTCGCCCGCTATCACCGGATCGCGGGCAACCAGGTGCTCATGGTGTCGGGCTCGGACGCCCACGGGACCCCGATCACGGTCAAAGCCGACGAGGAAGGGATCAGCCCACGTCAGGTGGTGGAGCGCTACCACCCGGAGATCCTCGGGTACTGGGACTCGCTGGGGATCTCGTTCGACCTGTTCACCACGACGATGACCGAGAACCACGCCGCGGTGACCCAGGATGTGTTCCTCCGCCTCCTGGAGAAGGGGCTATTGGTCAAGGGCACCACCAGCCAGTACTACGACCCGGAGGCCGGGCGGTTCCTCCCCGATCGCTACGTGGAGGGGACCTGCCCCCACTGCGGGTACTCCGAGGCCCGGGGCGACCAGTGCGAGAATTGCGGTCGCACCCTCGACGCCATCGACCTGATCGACCCCCGCTCCCGGCTCACCGGCGCCGCCCCGGTGCTCAGGGAGACCGAGCACTACTTCTTCAAGCTGCCCGAGTTCGCCGGGCCGCTGCGCCAGTGGCTGGAATCGAAGACCACCTGGCGCCGTCACGTGAAGAACTGGGCGCTGGGAATGATCGCCGAGGGGATGCCGGAGCGGGCGATCACGAGGGACATCGAATGGGGCGTGGAGGTTCCGGTCGACGACCTGGGCCCGGGGAAGCGCATCTACGTCTGGTTCGACGCGGTCATCGGCTACCTGAGCGCGGCCAAGGAGTGGGCTGCATCCACCGATGATCCCGACGCATGGAAGAGATGGTGGGAGGATCCCCAGGCCGAGTCGTACTACTTCGTGGGCAAGGACAACATCCCGTTCCACACCGTGATCTGGCCGGCGATGCTGATGGGATACGGAGGGCTCAACCTCCCCACCGACGTCCCCGCCAACCAGTACATCACGTTCAAAGGGATGAAGGCGTCGAGATCGCAAGGGGTGGGCCTGCCGATCAGCTGGTACGCGGATCGTCTCGAGCCCGACGCCATCCGCTACGCCATCGCCTCGGTGCTCCCCGAGCAGAACGACACCGATCTGAGTGACGACGACATCATCCGGAGGGTGAACGAGGAGTTGGTGGCCACCTGGGGAAACCTGGTCAATCGCGTCCTCTCGATGAGCGAGCGGCACTTCGAGGGCCGGGTCCCGCCCCAGGGATCGCCGACACCGACCGACGAAGCCCTGATCACATCGGTGGACAAGGCGTTGCAGACGACCGCCGGCCACATCGAAGCCGTCGAGCTGAGGGCCGGTCTCCGCACCGCGATGGACGCCGCCTCCGAGGTCAACGCCTATCTCAACTCGGAAGAGCCGTGGCACGTGATCAAGGAGGACCGGGACCGGGCCGGCACCATCCTTTGGACCGCGATCCAGGCCATCTCCGGGATCAGGGTGTCCCTGGCCCCGTATCTGCCCTGGAGCACGACCCGGCTCGGCGCCATGCTCGGGCTGGGCGACGTGGCCGCCTGGGACCGGCCGGCGATCGAAGGCGGTGCGGCGCTGGGGAGCATCCTCCCCCTGTTCACCAAGTTGGAGGCGGACGCACTCGACGACTGAGCACGGGCGAGATTCCCCCTGTTCTCTACCTGGTGCACGCCGATAAGATCGCCATGATGATTCGAGTCGCCCGCATCGCAGGGGGGTTCACCCTGATCGGGGCCGGCACTGCCATGCTCGTCCTGCCCGGCCCGGGCCTCGTCACCATCTTCGGCGGTCTCACCCTGCTCGGGAAAGACCTCGTCTGGGCGAGGCGCATCACCGACGCGGTGAAGAAGCGGGCCGTCGACCGAGCCGGCTGAGATCAGTTGGGCGGGTAGACCCCGGCGGTCTTCGCCTTCTCGGTCTGCCAGAAGATGTCGGCGATCTCGTCGATCAGCTCCACCAGCTTGCGGCCGTCTTCGGGGTCGACCGACTTCTTGGCGTTCCCCGCCTGGAGGATCGCCCGCCAGAACAGGTCGTCGAGACCGGAGAACTCCTTGCGGTGATCGGCGGTGAAGAAGTCGACCCACAGCACCATCAGGTGATGCTTGACCAACTCCGCCCGCTCCTCTTTGATCATGATCGCCCGGTCGCGGAACACCTCGTCGTCGGATGCCTGGTACTTCTCAGCCGATTTGAGGACCGACATGGCCTCGATCTTGGCCTGGGCCGGGTCGTAGACACCACAGAAGAGATCGCAGTGGGCGTGGGCGACGGTTATCTGCCGCATGGCACTCCTTCGTTGTCGATATGAGCCATCGACCATACCCTCCCCCGACCATTCCCATGCAGAGATTCCGGGTCTCCGAAGATTCGATGCGGCCCACGCTCGTCCCCGGCGACGAGTTCGTCGCCACCGGCTCCCGCACCGCGGCTGTCGGGGATGTCGTCGCGCTCCCCCACCCCGGTCGCCCCGACTTCTGGCTGGTCAAGCGGCTCACCGCAGGGCCTGGCGACGAGGTCGCCGGCGCCGGTCGGCTCGGGCCGGGCCAGGCTTGGGTCGGCTCGGACAACCCGGCGCCGGGGGTCATCGACTCGAGCAGCTTCGGCCCGGCGCCGCTGGCCTCGATGTGGCCGATGGTGACCCATCTCGACCAGGGCACATTCGGCGAAGCCGTCGACCTGCTCGCCGGAGAAGAGCCGGCGTTCGCCGACGTCATCGACGAGCACGGGCCGCCTCCGTTCTGGCGGAGACCGGAAGGGTTCCCCACCCTGGTCTGGCTGATCATGGAGCAGCAGGTGTCCCTCGAGTCGGGGGCGGCCATGTACCGGAGACTCCACGGCCTTCTCGGTGCCATCACGGCGGAGGCGGTGGCGGCGGCGGCGCCGGCCGAGCTGCGAGGCATCGGTGTCACCCGGCAGAAGACCGAGTACCTGCTGGTGCTGGCCGGTTCGATCCTGAGCGGCGAGCTCGACCTGGACGCCCTCGGCGAGGAGACGTTCGACCAGGCCCGCCGCGCCCTGCTCTCGGTGAGAGGTATCGGGCCGTGGACCGCCGACGCCTACCTGCTCTCTGCCCTCCGCTTCCCCGACGTGTTCCCGGTCGGGGACCGGGCGCTCCAGGTGGGGACGGCCGAGGTGCTCGGGCTTTCGGCCGTGCCCGGCCCCGACGAGCTCGAGCTTCTCGCCCTCCCCTGGCGCCCGATCCGGGCCGCCGCGGCCAGGATCATCTGGCATTCCTATCTGAGGCGACGGGGGCGGGTGGAGCCCCCGGACCCGACCGGCGGTCACTTCGGTCACACACCGCTCGCACCGGCGTAAAGTCAGCCCATGACCGAGTTCGTGGTCGAGATGGAGAACCGTCCGGGCCGACTGGCGGCATTGACCGAGGCCCTGGCGGCGTTCGGGGTCAACATCGAGGCGCTGGCCGCCTACGGGCACGACGGGGAGGGAACCGTCCGGCTCATCGTCGACGACGCCCCCACCACCCGACGGGTCCTGGAGGAGGCGGCGTTGCAGAACGAGGAGCACACGGTGCTCACCGCCCAGCTCCCCCACCGGCCCGGCGAGCTGGCCCGCCTCACCAGGCTGGTGGCCGATGCCGGGATCAACATCGACGCCATCTACGTGCTTCGCTCCAATGCCGAAGGGATCGAATTCGCGATCTCGATAGACCAGGACGACGAGGCGATGCCCGAGCTCCCCATCACCGGCGGCGCATTGGTGGTCTAAGACCTGAGCGGCGATACTCTGCCGCCCCATGTGGTCCAAAATCGTCGAATTCGTGCGCGCCCGGAAAGCGCTCTCCATTGCCATCGCCGTCGTAGTGGTGCTCGGCGCCGGAACAGCCATCTACCTGGCGGCAGCCGGCGGGCCCGAGGCCGCCAGCACCACAACCACCAGTCCTCCGCCGACCTCGACCACGATGGCGGAGACGACCACGAGCGCGGCAACGTCCACCACGCTCGGCGGCGACACGTCCCAGATCAACGGGCTCCCCGTCGCCGACGCCGAGCTGTTGGATCGACGGCTGCTCGCGGTCAAGATCGACAATCACCCGGAGGCCAGGCCCCACTCCGGAATCGAGGACGCCGACGCAGTCATCGAGCTGATGGTCGAGGGCGTGACCCGCTTCATCTCCATGTGGCAGCAGAGTGACTCCGAGTTCCTCGGCCCGATGCGTTCCGGTCGCCCCACCGACCAGACTCTCCTCGCCTACTTCAACGAGCCCAGCTTCGCCATCTCCGGAGCTCAGAGCTGGGTGCAGGACATGATCCGCAGCGTCAACATCCATCTGATCGGAGAGGTCGATCCGGGCACCTTCCGCGTCTCGGGCCGGAGGGCCCCCCACAATCTCTTCACCAACACGATCCTGTTGCGGGAGTACGCCGACGAGCGGGGATACCCCGACGAGCCGATCGAGGGGCCGATGTGGGAGTTCGGGCCGATACGCCCCGATGCCGAGGAGGCGAGCAAGGTCTCGTTCGACTTCCTGGGCAATCCTGTCGAGTGGACCTGGGACGAGACCAGCGGGATGTGGCTGCGCACCGTCGGGGGCGAAGAGTCGATCACGGTCACCGAGGACGAGGAGGAGAGCCAGATCGCCGTCCCGGTCATGGTGGCGCTCTACGTCGAGCAATACAGCGTGGGCGACCTCCCCGCCAGCCGCACTGCGGGCCAGGGCCTCGCCTACGTCTTCGCCGAGGGCAAAGTGGTCCAGGGCACGTGGCAACGCGACGACATCACGGAGTGGTTCACCCTGCAGGACAACGACGGCGAGACCATCCAGGTCCCACCGGGTCAGGTGTGGATCTCCCTGATCCCCAACACCACGGGAATCGTCATCGAGTAGAGCTGTCCCGATCGGCGAAGCTATCGTCGCCCGTCGTGTCCGCCATCAGCCGGGTCCGCGACGCGCTCGCCGCAGCAGGGGCCACTCAGCGCACCCTGAACGCGTTCACCCTGATCGAGGACGACGCGGCGTTGGCCCGGGCCGAGCAGATCGACGAAGACGAGGGAGACCGGCCGTCCCGCCCTCTCGCCGGCGTGCCGGTCGGGCTCAAGGACCTCATCGACCACCAGGGCCGTGTCACCACCGCCGGCTCCGCCTTCTACCGGCATGAACCGGATCGCTCGGCCCCGGTGGTGACCAGGCTGGAGTCGGCCGGGGCGATCGTGATCGGGCGCACCGGGCTGCACGAGTTCGCCTTCGGCTTCTCGTCGGAGAACCCGCATTTCGGGCCGGTGCGAAACCCGTGGGACACCGACACCTCCCCCGGCGGGTCGTCGGGGGGCTCGGCGGCTGCGGTCGCCGCCGGGATCGTCCCGATCGCGATCGGCACCGACACCGGCGGGTCGGTGCGGGTCCCGGCCGCACTGTGCGGGTGCTTCGGGTTGAAGGTCACTCATGGCCGGGTCCCGCTCGAAGGTGTCTTCCCGTTGGCCTCGTCGATCGACACGGTGGGCCCTCTCGCCGACTCCATGGGGAATCTCGACCTCGCCTATCGGGTCCTCTCCGGTGACGACGGGGAGGCGCCCCGGCCCGAACGGCTCCGGATCGGGATCCCCCAACCGTGGGTCGGCGACGCTCCGATTAGCGAGGCGGTGGGCGCAGCCTTCGAGTCGGCCCTTGCCTCGCTCGGCGAGCTAGGCCATCAGGTCTCCGAGATCGACATGCCCGACGTGCTCCCCGACCAGAAGCTCATACATGCCATCGCCGGGGAGGTGAGCTCGGTGCACCGCCCGTTCCGGGAGCAGGGCCTTCCCTATGGCGACGACGTGGCCAAGAGGGTGGACGACTGCATCGCGACCACCACGGAGCAGCGCCGGTCGGGGCACGAGTGGCAGCTCATGATCCGGGCCCGCTTCGCCGAGGCTCTCTCCGACCTCGACCTCCTCGTCACGCCGACCACACCGGTGATGCGCAAGGTCATCGGGGAGGACTCGATCGGAGACCGCCACTACCGGGCGGTCCTCTCCTGGTTCACCGCCCTGGTCAACCATTCCCTTCACCCCGCCATCGCCCTTCCGCTCACCGGCTCCGGGACGCCCCCGGTGTCGCTCCAGGGCATTGGGTCGCTCGGCTCAGAGACAGCCCTCATCGGCTTCGGTAGATCATTGGAGCGGTCCGGACTGGTCGGGTTCACCCCCGCTCCCGAATGGCCCTGAGTAGTGCAAGACGTCGATAAACTGGAGACACGCGGCAACCGGGAGCGGTCTTCTCAGCAGAACCTTCTCGATACTCTGGAAAGACGCGTGCGATGACAACCAAGGATGTGAACCAAAGTGGTCGACGAGATCGCCACAGCTGACCCCTCAACCACAGCCCAGACCGAGACCCTAGACAAAGTAGTGATCCGATTCGCCGGAGACTCCGGCGACGGGATGCAGGTAGCCGGATCGAGATTCACCGATGCGAGCGCCCTCTTCGGCAACGACCTGGCCACCCTTCCCTCGTTCCCGGCAGAGATCCGGGCCCCGGCGGGGACCCTTCCCGGGGTTTCCAGCTTCCAGGTCCAGATCGCCGACTTCGACATCCTGACCGCGGGTGACCAGCCCGACTGCCTGGTGGCGATGAACCCGGCCGCCTTGAAGAAGAACCTCAAGGACCTCCGTCAGGGCGGGACCCTGATCATCAACACCGACGCCTTCGACGAGCGCAACCTGGCCAAGGCCGGCTACGACGCCGATCCCATCGAGGACGGCACCCTGGAGGGTTTCCGGGTGATCAAGGTGCCGATGGACGACCTCACCAAGGAGGCGGTCAAGGACACCGGCGTGTCGGGGCGAAGCGTGCTCCGCTCCAAGAACTTCTTCGCCCTCGGTCTGCTCGCCTGGTTGTTCCACCGCCCCACCGAGCCCACCATCGAATGGGCGCAGAAGAAGTTCGCCCGAACCCCCGAGGTCGCCGCGGCCAACGTCGCCGCCTTCCAGGCGGGGTACACCTTCGGAATCGCCACCGAAGCGGCCAAGATCACGTTCGAGATCAAGCCGGCCGCACTGCGACCGGGGACCTACACCAACGTCAACGGCAACACCGCCCTGGCCTGGGGGCTGATCGCAGCCTCGAAGCTCTCGGGGCTGCCCCTGTTCTACGGCTCCTACCCGATCACCCCGGCCTCCGACATCCTCCACGAGCTGGCACGTCACAAGAACTTCGGGGTCCGCACCTTTCAGGCCGAGGACGAGATCGCCGGGGTGGGGACGGCCATCGGCGCCGCCTTCGCCGGGAGCCTGGCAGTGACCGGGTCCTCCGGCCCGGGGATCGCGCTCAAGAGCGAGGCCATCTCCCTGGCGTTCATGATGGAGCTCCCCCTGATCGTGGTCAACGTGCAGCGGGGCGGCCCATCGACCGGCCTCCCCACCAAGCCGGAGCAGTCCGACCTGTTGTTCTCCCTCTACGGCCGGCACGGCGAGTCGCCGATCCCGGTGCTGGCCATCGCCTCGCCGTCGGACGCCTTCGAGATGACCATCGAGGCGGCCCGGATCGCCCTCAAGTACATGACCCCGGTCCTCCTCCTCAGCGACAACCAGGTGGCCAACGGCTCCGAGCCGTGGATGCTGCCCGACGTGAGCTCGCTGGCGCCGATCGAGGTGGAGTTCGCCCGGCACCCGAACGGGCCCAACGGCGCCTTCCTCCCCTACATGCGCGACGTCGACACCTTTGCCCGTCCCTGGGCGGTGCCCGGCACCCCGGGGCTGGAGCACAGGATCGGCGGTCTGGAGAAGGAGGCGATCACCGGGAATGTCTCCTATGACCCGGCCAACCACCAGCTCATGACCGACAGCCGGGCGTGGAAGGTCGCCAACATCGTCAACGACATCCCCGACCTCGAGGTCAGCGGCGAGGAGGACGCCGACGTCCTGGTGCTGGGCTGGGGGTCCACCTACGGGTCGATCCGTGCCGCCGCCCGCAGGGTGAGGCTGGAGGGCGGCAGGGTGGCCACGACCCATCTCCGCTATCTCAACCCGCTGCCGCAGAACCTGGGCGAAGTCCTCAACCGGTACGACAAGATCCTGATCCCGGAGTTGAACACCGGTCAGCTGCGCAAGGTGATCAGGGCCGAGTACCTGGTCGACGCCAAGGGGTTGAACAAGGTGGCCGGAGAGCCGTTCAAGATCTCCGAGATAGCCGAGAAGATCGTGGAGATGAGCAAGTGACCTCTCCTGCATATACCCGAGCCGACTTCCAGACCGACCAGGAGGTGCGCTGGTGCCCGGGTTGTGGTGACTACACCATCCTGGCCTCGGTCCAGCAGTTCATGGCCGGCCTGGGACGACCTCGCGAGGAGTTCGTGTTCGTCTCCGGGATCGGTTGTGCCGCGCGGTTCCCCTACTACATGAACACCTACGGAATGCACTCGATCCATGGCCGCGCCCCGGCCATCGCCTCCGGGATCGTCGCCTCCAGACCCGATCTGTCGGTCTGGGTGATAACCGGTGACGGGGACGCCCTCTCGATCGGGGGCAACCACCTCATCCACGTCCTGCGTCGCAACGTGAACCTCAAGATCCTGTTGTTCAACAACCAGTTCTACGGGTTGACCAAGGGCCAGTACTCGCCAACCTCGGAGGCGGGCAAGACCACCAAATCGTCCCCGTTCGGGTCGATCGACTATCCGTTCAACCCGGTGTCGCTGGCCCTCGGCGCCGAGGCGACGTTCGTGGCCCGGTCCATCGACACCGAGCGCGAGCACCTGTCCCGCATGGTCGAGCTGGCCGCGCGCCACGAGGGCACGTCCTTCGTCGAGGTGTA
>DASUSU010000023.1:0-27656 GCA_036374915.1 Acidimicrobiia bacterium
GGGACCTCCAGTTCGTCCGGATCAACGGCACCGTGGTCGGCGGTCTGGTCGGCATCGCCATCCACACACTGCTCCTGCTCACCGGCTGACACAGGTCCGGGCGAATGCGACGCCCCGTTTGCGAGAATCGGCGTAATCGGCGCAAAGGAGAGCCATGGGATACCACTACTTCACCGAATCGGTGTTTCTCGAGGAGAAGCTGCTCGGGCGGACCGGGGCCCACAGCACCGAGGCCATCACCGCCCTCGCCAACCGCTTCAACGAGCTCTCGGCGCAGGGTTGGGAGCTGTTCCACATCGCCGAGGTCAACGTGGTGGGCAAGGTGTTCAAGGCTGACGACCGCCGTGGGGTGACGGTGGCGTTCTTCCGCAAGGAGATCGCCCCCGCCTGACCGGTCGGCAATGCGCCGAGCCGGGCGCCGGCAACGACCTGCCCTGACGGCTCAGCTCAGATGATTCGTTCGGCGAGCAGCGTCGCCCCACGGTGGGCGATGGCGGCGATGGACAGCATCGGGTTCACCCCCGAGGCGGTGGGGAAGCACGACCCGTCCATGACGTACAGACCGCGGACGTCGTGTGCCTCGTTGTTGGCGTCGACCACCGAAGTGTCTGGATCGGATCCCATCCGGGCGGTGCCCATCTGATGGAATGAGAAGTAGGAGGTTCGGTTCGGCCCGTAGCCGATGGCGTCGGCCTCGTCCATGAAGCTCTCCAACGAGCCGCTGCCCGGGATCCAGCGCACCGGTCTCACCGACGAGCTGATCACCTCCCGGGCGCCGGACTCGGCCAGCAGCTCGGCGGCCCTCCTCACTCCGAGCCTGACGTGTCCCTGGTCGAACTCGGAGATCCGGTACTTCCAGACCGGGCTCCCGTCCTTGCGGATCACCACCCGGCCATGGTCCCGATCACGGAGCAGGATCCCGGCGACGTTGATGTGGCCCAGACCGAGGACGTCACGCTTGAACGAAGCGCCGTCCTCCCAGCCGATGAAGGCGGAAGGAAAGAGCGGATGGATCGGGGCGGTCTCGAACCTGAACCCGTGCCCCCGCCCGTCGAGGTCGGCGAACTGGTCGCTGTACCGGGTCTGGAGGATCCCGGTCCAGGGCTCGACCTCCTCATCGAACCTGCCCCAGAGGGCGGTGACCGGGTGCACCCGGAGATACCGGCCGGATGCGTCGCCGCCCAGATCGCTGCGAAGGAGGATGGCCGGGGTGTTGAGCGCACCGGCGGCGAGCACCACCGCCCTCGCCCTGACCCTCATCGTGTGTCCCCCGACGCGGGCGGTCACCCCGGTGACACGTCCCTGATCGGTCTCCACCACGCGCACGTCGGCGTCGGTGAAGATTCGAGCACCGGCGTCGGCTGCATCCTGGAGGTAGGTGGCCAGAGTCGACCGCTTGGCCCCGATCCGACAGCCCATGGTGCAGTAGCCGCAATCCGTCTCGGTGCAGCCGGCGGCATTGCGGGGCATCTCGTCCACGTGCCAGCCAAGGCCGCGTAGCCCCTTCTCCATGAGCTGGTCCCGGTTCGAAGGCGAGCCGTTGTCCCGGTTCACATCCATCTTCGACTGCACCGCTGTGGTCGAGGCCTGCAACGCCTCGCCGGTGAACACCTGATCGAACCCGGCAACCCGGTCCCATTCCTCGAGGACGGATGCCGGTGTCGGGAAAGAGGTGGTGTAGTTGACCACGGTCCCGCCGCCGAGGGTGGCGCCGGCGAGCATGAGGACGCTGCCGTCGGCGCTCGACCCGAGAGCTCCATCCAGGTACATGGAGCGATAGGCGTCGGCTTCCAGGTGGGTGAAATCGGACTCGTTGTGATAGCCGCCTCGCTCCAGGACCACCACGGAGAGACCAGCGGCGGCCAGCACACCGGCGACTGTCCCGCCTCCGGCTCCCGAGCCCACGACCACCACGTCGGCGTCGATCGCGGTGTCCCCACTGATCGTCTCGGTGCGAATCGGCTTGGCCACGTGAGGTGGCGGGCCATCGGGCCCGGGGTATCCCATCTCCGACCAAGGCGGCGGGGAGGCGGTCGGGTACTCGCTGGTGACCCAGAGCAGCGCGGTCAGCATCTTCAGGGCGCGGGCGCCCTGGCGAACCAGGCCGACCGGGCTGCTCTCCATCGACCTGAACGCGTCGGCGCGCCGGGTCTGGGACATGGAGGAGAACGCCTCGGCCCGTCCGAACAGGGCCAAGCCCCCGGCCCTGGAGCCGAGCAGCGTGAGCACCTGTTTCAGCTGCTTGCGGTCCTGATCGTGGGGCAGGGAGTCGAACACGCGGGGCAGCCGATCGGCCAAACCGAGATCTCGCCCGGGCGTGGTCCACACCGGGCTGTCGCCGGGGACGGCGGGGAGGATGGTGTCGATCACCGCGGTGAAGCTGTCGAGGTGCCTGGGCTTGAGTCTCATCTGCGCTAGGCCCACAAAGATACGCTGGTTGCGCCAGGGCGGGGCCGCTCGGGTCGTGGCCTCCGGCAAGAACCTGGCTGAGAGTCGACGGGAGAGGTGTGAGGAGGAGGATGAGAAGCGAGATCGGGTCCTTTGGGGTCTGGCGGATGGCGTCGGCGGTCACACCCGAGCTGGCCGGGCAGGTCGAAGCCCTCGGGTTCGGGGCGATATGGCTGGGAGGCTCACCAGGTGGGGACCTCGATGTGGCAGAAAGGCTGCTCGAGGCCACCGAGCGGATCGTGATCGCCACCGGGATCGTGAACATGTGGCGCGACGAAGCGGACATCGCGGCCCGGTCGTACCACCGGATCGCGGCCAGACATCCGGGGCGCTTCATTCTCGGGGTCGGCATCGGGCATCGTGAGGCGATCGAGCAGTACCGCCGGCCGATGGACAAGATGGTCGACTACCTCGACCGACTGGACGATGCCGGGGTGCCCAGGGAAGACCTGGTGCTGGCGGCTCTGGGGCCCAAGGCGCTGACCCTCGCCGCCGAGAGGACGCGCGGGGCCCATCCCTACCTGACCACACCCGGCCACACCGGGTTTGCCCGTGGTGTGATGGGGGCGGGCCCGCTGCTGGCGCCGGAGCACAAGGTGATACTCGACGTCGACCCGGCCAGTGCCCGTGCCACGGGCCGACCGGTGGTCGCCCGGTATCTCGACCGGGTCAACTACCGGAACAACCTGCTCCGGGAGGGTTGGAGCGAGGAGGACTTCGCCAATGGAGGCAGCGATCGACTGGTCGACGCTCTGGTGCTGCACGGCGGCGTGGAAGACGTGGCGGCCGGCCTCAACGCCCACATCGAGGCAGGCGCCGACCACGTGGGGATACAGGTGCTGGGCGACGACCCGCTGGAGGCATACCGGCAGCTGTCCGACGCCCTGCTCGGCTGATCGCGGTCAGGCCAACAGCTCCCTCGCCGCCACCAGCGGGCCCTCGTCGAAACCCTCGGTGAAGGTGGCGTACACCGCGGCCAGCTCCTCGGTCCGGTCGGGGAAGAGGCCCGTTTGCCGGTGGAGCCCGACCAACCTGGTCAGTGCGATCAGCTCGGTGAGGCGCTGCCCCGACCTCTGTGCCGCCTCCAGAGCCTCCAGGTAGGCCTGTTCGGCTCGTTCCGGGTCGGGTTCGGGGATCATCATCAGGAAGTCGCCCTTGTACACCGAGAACTCGACTGCGACGTCCTGGTTGCCCCCCAGCCCGATCGCCTCTTCGATCAATTCGATGGCGCGCTGCGGGCGGCCCGCCATGCCGTGGACCATGGCGCGCAGCCCGAGGATCAGCGGCCAGAAGATCGGGGGTGTGGTCAAGCCCTGATAGAGGTCGATGCCGGCCTCGGCCAGCGCCAGACCCTCTTCTGGCTCGCCGAGCGCGGTTCGGGCCACCCCTTCGAGGACGGTGGCCAGGGTGGTCCACAGCACATAGTCGTTCTCCTTCGCCACCTCGGCCAGCTCGTCGGCGAACCGGAGGCACTCCTCGAACCGGCCCCGGTTGAGGGCGAGGAAGCCGTTGTGATAGAGCGCATAGGCGATGCTGTAGGGGTGTTCGATCTCCCGGGCGATGTCCAGTGCGTCTGTGATCCGGGCCACGGCCTTCTCCAGGGTGCCGCATTGCCAGATGAGAAAGCCGGAGGCAACTCGGGCCACCACGCCGGTGTTGGGCCCGAGACGGAAGCGGGCGGAGCCATGGACAACAGGATCGTGGAGCTCGATCGCAGTGTCGAGGTGGGGAAGACCGGTGTCGAGATCGCCGGAGAAGGCCGTGGCGGCGCCGAACACGTAGTGACCCTCGATCAATATCGAGGCGTCGCCCTCGCTCTCTCCGAGCTCGAGCAGCTGCCGCCCGTATTCGATGGCCTGTTCGAAGTCGGTGATGCCTATGTAGTAGGTGGCAAGTGCCCGGAGAACCGGGAAGCGTTGCGCCGCCGTCCCGGCGACCTGTGAGATCTCCAGCGCGCGCTTGAATGCCTCCTCGACCTCTACCCCGTAGCCGCGCACCGCCATCAGGGCACGGGCCAGACTGGTGCGCAGGGTCAGCTCCTCGGCGGCCAGCTCCGGTGACGGCTCGGCGGTAGCCAGCACCCCGAGAGCGTCGGAGGCCAGCTCGATGGCGGCGTGATACCAGCCTTTGGCCTCATGCAAGGCCCAGAGACCGTCGATCAGGTTGAACACCTGCTCCAGGTCGCCCTGATCGATCCAATAACGCCAGGCGGTCCTCAGGTTGCCGATCTCGGTTTGCAGGTCGTCCAGTGCCGTCCCTCGTTCGACCCCGCGGAGGCGTTCCTGGAGCCGCGAGGCGAACCCGGAGAAGTGGAGGGCATGGGCCCGGCGCACCGCTCGCTCCCGCTCCGGCGAGTCGGCCAGCCTGGTTTCGGCGTACTCCCTGATCATCAGGAGCATCGAGAACCGCTGTGAGGCGCCGTCGTCCTCGCTGCGAACCAGGCTCTTGTCCACCAACGAGGCGAGGGCATCGAGGACGTATCCGGCGCCGAGAGCCGCCTCGCCTACCGACTCCAGTGCGGTGAGATCGGCCGATGAGAACACCGACATCAGCTCGAAGACGTCCCGCTCGGTCTGATCGAGCAGTTCGTAGCTCCACCCGATCGCCCCCCACAGGGTCCGCTGCCGGTCGGGCAGGTCCCGACCGCCGGCACCCAGGACGTCGAGTCGCTCCCGGAGCCGATCGAGGAGGTCCGCAGGCTTGAACACGTTGAGCCGGGCTGCGGCCAACTCGATGGCGAGGGGGAGACCGTCGAGGCGGAGGCAGATCTCGGCGATCACCACTGCGTTCTCGTCGGTGATCGCGAATCCGGGTCGAACCGCCCTCGCCCGCTCGGCGAACAGTTGCACCGATTCCGCCTCGGCGATGGACGCGGTGGGGTCCTTGGGGTGGGGGAGGGAGAGCGGGGGCACCGGGAACACGTGCTCGGCCCGGACCCGAAGCGTCTCCCGACTGGTGACCACGATCTTCAGCTCGGGGGCGTGCTGGAGCAGCTCGGACAGACCGACCGCGGCCGCGGTCACCTGCTCGAAGTTGTCCAGGACCAGCAGCATCTGCCGGTCCTGCAGCCTGGCCTTCAGGGTCTGCAACGGGTCACCCCCCGACCCGGGGAACCGGAGGGTGCGGACGATGGCCTCATAGGCGGCATCGGGGTCCCGTTCCGCGGAGAGGTCGACGAAGAAGACGCCGTCCCGGAACCGGTCCATCTGCTCGGCGGCGACCTGGAGCCCGAGCCGGGTCTTGCCCGCGCCGCCCGGGCCGGCGATCGTCAGCAGTCTCGTGCTCGGCGATTCGAGCATGACCTGGATGGCGGCCAACTCGTTGCTGCGGCCGAGGAACTCGGTTGTCTGCATTGGGAGGTTGTTGGGTCTGGCGTCGAGCGTCGCCGGCGCCGGGAACTCGGACTCGATGTCGTGATGGACCAGTTGGTAGAGATGCTCGGGCACGGTCAGGTCCTTGAGACGGTGGGTCCCCAGATCGCGCAGCTGGGCGCCGTCGGAGAGCCGGCCCTCGGCCATCCCGGCGGCGGCGGCGGAGACCAACACCTGGCCGCCGTGCCCGGCGGCCATGATCCGCGCTGCACGGTTCATCGCGGGCCCGAAGTAGTCGTCGTCCCGGCTCTCGATCTCTCCGGGGTGCACACCCATCCGAACCCGGAGCGGGCCGGTCGGCCCCCAGGACTCGGTGAGCAGACTCCGCTGGGCGTCGAGGCTGGCGGTCAGGGCGTCGGGCACCGAGTCGAACACCGCGAGCAGGCCGTCACCGGTCGTCTTCACCACCTTCCCCCCGGCCCGGTCGACCGCGTCTTTGAGGATGGCATCGTGACGGGCCAGCGCCGTGGCCATGTCGTTCGGGTGCTCCTCCCACAGACGCGTGCTTCCCTCGATGTCGGTGAACAGGAAGGTCTGCATCGAGGGGCAATATACGGGCGGAGCCCTGAGACCGGACCTCTGTTTCCTCTCTCGGCCACCGGGGTAAAGGCGATTCCTCTGGAAAGGAAGCTGGGTGAGCTCCACGGACATCGCCTACCCCCGACCCACTCGAGTCCCGATCCGATCGATACGCGGCCCGGGCGTGGTCCTCGGCGTCGGGTTGGGCGGGTTCGTCGACGGGATCGTGTTGCACCAGATCCTCCAGTGGCATCACATGCTCAGCGAGAGCGAGCGCTACCCCCCGACGAGTCTGGCCGGCTTGGAGGCGAACGTCCTCGCCGATGGCCTGTTCCACGCCGTCACGTGGCTGTTCGTCGTGGCAGGCATCGCCTGGCTGTGGAACACCGCCCGCAACGGCGGCTGGACCTGGCGGTGGCGAACCCTGCTCGGCTGGATGCTGGTGGGGTGGGGTCTGTTCAACCTGGTCGAAGGGGTGGTCGACCACCACCTGCTCGGGATCCACAGGGTCAGACCCGAAGCGGCCGACCCTCTGATGTGGGACATCGGCTTTCTCGTGATCGGTGTGGCCCTGGTCGCCATCGGAACCATGCTTCAGCCGCGCGATCCGGCGCGTCACCCGGACCCGAGGGATTCCGTCACATACCTCTCCTAAGGTCGGGGGTGTGACGGCTCCGGGCCCAGCCCAACTCGGTCGGTCTGTGGTGGTGAGCCCCGGGGCACCGCCTCCTCCGGCGTGGGCCGACGCCGATCGGATCCGGATCGATCAGGCGATTCTCGGCGACGAGGAACGGCTGGCGGCGACGGTCGACGAGGTGCAGCGCCGCTACGTGCATAGGACGCCAACCGTGTTCGAGTTCGACCTCCCCCCCGAAGCCCTGGCCACACCCGAGACCAGCGACGCCCCGCCCTACCAGTTGGGCGGCCGCTTCACCTTCCCCAGGGAGCGTCTGCTCAAGGCGGTCTGGCACAACGCCTACGACGCCCGCACCGACCCACCGGTGTGGTGGTGGGGGCGCAAGGCGGCGGCGCGCCTCGATGTCACGGTGGGCGGGCCGGCGGACGTGCTCGCGGCCGACGGCACTCCGGTCTGGATCGACGGCGGGCCCCGCCAGCCATTGGACCTGCTCGACGTGGCGATCCACCACGAGACGGTGGAGCTCGGCCGTGACTCCCCGGTCAGGCCCCCGAAGACACCGGCATCGGACCTGGCCCCGGACCAGATGGAGGCGGTGACCCATCTGGTCGGTCCGGCTCGGGTGATAGCCCCCGCCGGGTCGGGGAAGACCCGGGTGCTGACTTCCCGGGTTCGGCATCTCATCGAGGACCGCGGCATCGAGCCGGAGCTGATCACCGCCCTGGCCTACAACCGTCGCGCGGCCGAGGAGATGACCGATCGCCTCCCCCAAGGGAGAAAGCTCAACGTCCGCACCATTCACTCCCTGGGCTGGGAGATACTGCGCATGGCCAGGCCCGGGTTGAGGCTCATCGACGAGCGGGAGCAGCGTCGTCGCCTCGAGCCGATCGCCACCGCCCCTCCCCGGGCCAACACCGACGTGATCGGCCCCTACTTGGAGGCGCTCGACGAGGTCCGGATCGGGCTTCGTCATCCCGATCTGGTCGAGGTGGAGCGTGACGACGTGCCCGGGTTTGCCGAGACTTTTCGTCGCTACCGGGACGGGCTGGAGCGCAGCGGCGAGGCGGATCACGCCGAGCAGATCTACGGTGCGATCGAAGCCCTGTGCCGGCTACCCGATCTCCGCGCCCATTGGCAGGCGCAGGGTCGTCATCTCCTCGTCGACGAGTTCCAGGACCTGACCCCGGCCTACCTGCTCCTCATTCGCCTGGTGGCCGGGCCCGGGTTGAACGTGTTCGGGGTGGGGGACGACGATCAGGTGATCTACGGGTATGCCGGGGCCGACCCAGGGTTCCTCATCGACTTCGAGCAGCTGTTCCCCGGCGCGGCGGCGCATGCGCTCGAGGTCAACTACCGCTGTCCGGCCGATGTGGTCGAGGGTGCGAGCACCCTGCTCGGCTACAACCGTCGGCGAGTAGCGAAGACGATCCGGTCCGACTCGGGTATCGACGGCCTGGAGGTGATCACCGCAGCCGGCGACGAGTTGGGCCGGGTCGGCGCCGACCGCATCGCAGCGCTCGTCGAGTCGGGCACCGACGCCTCGAGCATCGCTGTGCTCTCCCGGGTCAATTCCGGTCTGCTCCCGGTCCATGTCGCCCTCTCCATGGCCGAAGTCCCGTTCCTCAGCCCTCTGTCGGCGACCATTCTCGATCGCACGGTGATCCGGGCCGCCCTCGCCTGGATCCGGGTCTCGCTCGACCCGGAGCAGATGACCCGAAGCGACCTCTTCGAGATAATCCGGCGACCGGGGCGGGGGATCACCCGGGTGTTCGGGGAGCTGATCGGGCCCCGTCGCGGCCCGTTCTCGTTGCAGGAGCTGGCGGTCCTCGGCGAGGCCCTCGACGGGCGCAGGGCAGACCGGTGGGAGGAGCTGTGCGACGACATCCTCCAAGTATCGGGTGCGACATCCTCGACCCCGCATCTCCTCGACGTGCTGACCACCCAGATCGGGCTGGACCGGGCGGCGGCGGCACTGGACGCGGGTCGGACCCGGGCCGACCGAGCCGCCCAGGGTGACGATCTCACCGCGCTGCGCCGGGTTGCCGCGCTCGGCCCGGGACCGGCCGAATTCGAAGGCTGGCTGCGCCAGCGGCTGGCCTTGCCGATGACGCCGACCGGGGTCACCCTGTCCACGGTGCATCGGGTCAAGGGCCTGGAGTGGGACCACGTTCTGGTCTTCGGAGCCGATCGGGGGACGATGCCGCACGAGTTGTCCGACGACCTCGAGGAAGAGCGCCGGGTGTTCCACGTCGCCATGACCCGAGGCCGGGTGTCGGTGACGGTCCTCGCCGACCAGGCCAGGCCGTCCCGGTTCCTCGCCGAGTTGGAGGGGACCGCGCCGGTCGAGGCGGAGCCGCCGCCGGTGCGCATCGATCTCGAGCCGAGCCGGGTACCCGCCGACGCCGTGTTCGTTGCCGTGGGCGACGAGATCACCGTGAGCGGCGGCTACGCGGGGAGAGTCGACGAGATCCTCACCACAGGAATCCTGATCGCCGTGGCTGAGACGGGTGCTTCGATGGCGGTGCCCTGGGGAGAGAGGGTGATCAGGGGAGATGTCCCCGGGCGTCTCACTCCGGGTGTCGGCGAGGCCGACCATCGGCTGGTCGAGCGGCTCAAGTCGTGGCGTCTGGACCAGGCCAGGGCGCAGGGAGTCCCCGCCTATGTGGTCTTCAACGACCGGACTCTGGAGGCAATCGCCGCTCTGCGACCGACGACAGAGAACGCCCTGCTCCAGGTCCCTGGTATCGGACCGGCCAAGCTCGACGCCTACGGCGATCAGTTGCTCGACCTGCTCGCCGACTAGGCGTGCTCCGGGGGGCCGGCCCGACCGGCGGCCCGACACCCCCTGGTAGCGTGCCCGCTCGAATCGAGAGCGAGAGACATGACCATCGAGGATCGCGCCATCGACCCGGCCCGGCCGATCGCGGCTGAACACGTCCGCCAGTACCTGGAGAGCAACGGGGCATCGGTGGATCATCCCGCCGCCGGCCATCTGATCCTCCTCTACACCACCGGACGGACCTCGGGTCAGATAAGACGCACTCCGCTCCGCTACTTCGAAGTCGGCGACGACCTGGCGATAGCCGCTTCGTACGGTGGCGCACCGCATCACCCTGACTGGTATCTGAATGTCCTTGCCGACCCCAAGGTATGGGTGCGACGTGACGCCGACCTCTACGAGGCGACCGCCGTGCCCGTCTTCGGCGACGAGCGGGACCGCATCTGGGAGACCGTGGTGGTGAGCCAGGCGCCCCAGTTCGCCGACTATCAGACCAAGACGCCGCGGGTCATCCCGGTCGTCCGTCTCGTCGCCGCCGAATGAGCCGGTAGGTGGGGCTCAGCCGAGGACCCGGGCGGCCTCGGCGAGGAGATCGTCGATGTCGGTGCCGGACTCCTCGGCAAGGAGACGCCGGATACCGGGCGAGACCTTGTCCAGGACCGAGGTCATCTTGTTGAGCACCGAGCGCTGCGCCTTCATTCGAGCCGCTTCGTCGGCGGGTGTGACCATGTCGTCGACGATCGACCCGTGCGCCCTCGACGCCACCAGCGGGTCGGTGAGCCCCCGAACCCATACCAGGGAGCGGCGGCCCGGGCCCCGGCCCTCGGTGATCGGCTCCACGGCGGTGACTTCGTCGGAGCGCACGTATGCCCCGTAGCCCAACGCCACCAGCTGACCGGTCTGCACGCGCATTTGACCCTCCTAGTCGGTCGGACAGTACCGGGAAGGGCCGGCCCCAGAGCGAAATCGAACCTTCCCTCGGGCGGTCCCCTGGTTGAATCGGCCCTCGTGTTCACCCCGATCCGCACCGATCGTCTCCTGATCCGGCCTTTCCTCCCCGAGGACGCGGCGGCCCTGGCGGCGCGGCGCAACGACCCTGAGGTGGCCCGACTCCAGACCTGGGAGCTCCCCTACTCCCTGGAGCGAGCGGAGGAGGTCGTCGCCGGGTTGACGAGCATGGACGGGCCGGTCAGCGACGAATGGTGGATGGCGGTGATCGCCGACGCCGGGAGCGGTCAGGTGCTGGGTGACCTGGCCCTCCATCTCACCTGGGAGGGTCGCACCGCCGAAGTGGGGTACACCCTGGCCAGGGAGAACTGGGGCAAGGGTTACGCCACCGAGGCCCTGGACGCTCTGGTCGAGTACCTGTTCGGAGGACTCGGGGTGACCCGGGTCTTCGGAATGCTCCATCCCGAGAATGTCGCCTCGGCCATGGTGCTGGAACGGACCGGGCTCTTATTCGAAGGGCACACAAGATCGTCGTACTGGGTCGGCGACGAGGTCTCCGACGACTGGATCTACGGCATGACCCGCACCGACTGGGAGACGTGGCGGGACCGTCCCCGGCATCCGCCCGACACCGTCGGCCTGGTCGAGGTCACCGCCGACAACGAGCGGAAGGTGGCCAAGCTGGCCACCCACAAGACCCAGGAGGCGTTCGTTGCCCCGATGTGCGGGTCGTTCGCCGACGCCCTGTTCCCCGAGGTGGTCGACGGCGCCCCGGTCGTCCCCTGGATGCGGGCGGTGGTCGCAGACGGCGAGATCGCAGGGTTCGTCATGCTTGCCCTTCGCACCGATCATCATCCCGAGCCTTACCTGTGGCGTCTCCTCATCGACCGGCGTCACCAGCGTCGCGGGATCGGAGGCCGTGCCCTCGAACTCGTCTCCGAGCAGTGTCGAGCGATGGGCGACAGCACCCTCCTCACCAGCTGGGTGGAAGGCAAGGGCTCCCCCCGGCCCTTCTATCTCCGCAATGGTTTCGAGCCGACCGGGAAGATCGTCGACGAAGAGACCGAGGCCCGTAAGCAGCTGTGAGACTGACGGCGACGGCCGTCGTCAGATGGTCACCCCGGTAGGATTGGACAGCCTGCGGAGAGGTGGATCGTGGTGCAGACACTCGAATCCGGACGCGAGGCGATCTCGCGTAGGGCCTGGAAGGAGGCATGGGAGACGCTGGCCGAGGTGGACAAGGATGCCAGCCTGTCCCCTCAGGACCTCGAGTTGCTCGCCGATGCGGCATGGTGGGCCGGTCACCCCGACGACGCGGTGGATGCCCTGGAGCGGGCTTACGCCGGCTATGTCGCAGCCGACATGGTCGTCGAGGCTGCCAGCGTCGCCGTCCTCCTCGCCTATTTCGCGATGCGGCGCACCGCCTACTCCATCGGCGCCGGGTGGAGGGGCAAGGCGGCCCGGCTGCTCGAGGGGGAGCCCGAGTCCCCGGTGCACGCCGAGATCAAGATGCTCGACCTCGCCGAGGCCCTATTACATCATGACGACATCGAGGCCGCTCTCCAGCTTGCCGAGGAGACCTTGGAAATCGCCCGAAGGACCAACAACCGCGATGCGGAGAACGAGGCCCTGGCCTTCAAGGGAACCGCCCTTCTCTCGGGTGGCATGTGGGAGGAGGGTCTGGCCCTCATCGACGAGGCGTCCGCCTCGGCCCTGTCCGGGAATCTGAGTCTGCGAACGGCGAGCAACGTCTACTGCATCACCATCTCCGCCTGCCGCAGCCTGGCCGACTTCGGGAGGGCGGGGGAGTGGACCGAGGAGGCGGACCGGTGGATGCGTCAGCACTCCGTGGGGGGATACCCGGGAGTATGCCGGGTGCATCGAGCAGAGTTGAAGCGGCTCAAGGGGGCGTGGAGCGAAGCCGAGGAGGAGGCCCGTGACGCTTGCGAGGAGCTGGAGCGCTACCGAATCTTCGACGGGGTCGGTCTCGCTCACTACGAGGTGGGCGAGGTCCGGCTGCTGATGGGGGACCACTCCGGCGCCGAGGCCGCCTTTGCCAAGGCATACGAGGTCGGCGTCGAGCCGCAACCGGGGATGGCCCTGCTCCAGCTGGCCCGGGGCGAGGTCGAGGAGGCAGCGCGCTCGCTGGCCAGGCTCCTGAGCGAAGGTCCGGGGAACACCGGGCCCCAGAAAGACCTGCTCAGCCGGGTTCGCCTGCTCCCGGCCCAGGTGGTGGTGGCGCTTGCGCGAGACGACCTGGCGACCGCCCGCGCCGCGGCGGCTGAGATCGAGTCGATCGCCGGGGAGTTCGCCCGGCCGGCCTTTGCCGCCATGGCGGCGACGGCCAATGGTGAGATTGCAGTTCATGAGGGCGATATCAGCGCCGGGGTGGGCGCCCTCGACCGGGCGTGGCGGTTGTGGCGGGACCTGGGGTTCCCTTACGAGACGGCCCGGGCACGAATGCTTCTCGGCCAGGCTCACCTCGCCGGCGGTGAGCCCGCCCTGGCCCGAATCGAGCTGGGGGCATCGCGCACCATCTTCGAACGGCTCGGCGCCGCGCCCGACCTGCGTACGGTCGACGAGCTGCTCCACGATCTGGATCCCGTTTCCGAGCCAAGGGAGAGGGTCACCAGGACCTTTATGTTCACCGACATCGTGACCTCGACCGACTTGATCGGGCTCATCGGGGACGAGGCCTGGGAATCATTGCTCGCCTGGCATGACCGGGCGTTGCGGGCGGTGTTCGCCTCCCATCGCGGGGTCGAGGTGAATCACACCGGGGACGGCTTCTTCGTGTCCTTCGACCGCGTCGGCGATGGCGTCGAGGCGGCGGTGGCGATCCAGCGTCGTCTCGCCGAGCACCGTCGGGAGCACGGGTTCGCACCGTCGGTCCGCATCGGGCTGCATCTCGCCGAGGCAAGCGTCGACGGCGGTGAGTACCGGGGCCAGGGGGTGCATCTGGCGGCGAGGGTGGCGGCAGAGGCCGGCGCCGAAGAGATCGTCATCTCCCAGGACGCGGTGGAGGCAGGTGACGCGATCCGCTTCCCGTTGTCCGAGGGGCGCAGTGTGGAGTTGAAGGGCATCAGGCACCCGGTGCAGGTGCATCGAGTCGATTGGCGCTGAGGCGAGGGGACCTCGATCGTTTCCCGACCAGGGGACCTATGGTTCGGAGCGATGACGAATCAGCCAGTTGCCCGTCTGGTCAGACCCAGGGAAGGCCGGGTGATCGCCGGGGTGGCCGCAGGCCTCGCCGACCGCTTCGGGATGAGCCGCGGGGCGATGCGGCTTCTCTTCGTCCTCTCCATGATCCTCCCCGGCCCGCAGGTCCTGATCTACATCGTCCTCTGGGTGATCATCCCCGAAGAGGGTTGACCGAGTGGAGGTCAGCAACGCCGACCGCATCGTCTTTCCCGACGACGGGATCACCAAGGGCGAGGTGGTTGCCCATTACGAGAGGGTGGCACACCGGATGCTGCCGTTCATCGAAGGAAGGGCACTGAGCGTGGAACGGTTCCCCCGTGGCATAGGGAACCAGGGCTTCATGCAGAAGAACGTCCCCGATCACGCCTCCGAGGACCTGATCGGCAGACACGAGGTGCCCAAGGAGGATGGGGGCACCACTGTCTACCCGGTGGTCGACTCGTCCGAGGGGATCGCCTTCTTCGCCAACCTCGGGGTGATCACCTTCCACGTCCCTCCGGTCAAGGTCGAAGACGAGACCCGTCCCGACTGGGCGATCTGGGACCTGGACCCCCCACCGGAGCGTGTCGACCTGGTCCGTGCCGCGGCAGAGGCGATGCGGTCGATCCTGGTCGACTTCGGAATCCCCACACTGCTCATGACGTCGGGATCCAAGGGATACCACCTCAGGGCGCGGCTCGAGCCGACTCTCGACATCGATGCCGTCGGCGTGGTCGCCCGGGGCACGGCAGCCCTGGCATCCGCCGCTCACGACGACTTGATGACCCTTGCCTTCCGCAAGGCGGACCGGGGCGAGCGGGTCTTCGTCGACTGGATGCGGAACACGCCCCGCTCCACCTCTGTGGTCCCGTGGTCGCTGCGCCCTCGGGCCGGGGCACCGGTAGCCGTCCCCTTGGATTGGGGGGAGCTGGGGTCGGTGGCCCCGGACCAGGTCGGTCTGGTCGACGTCGAGGACAGGCTCGGAGCCGACCCGTGGGCCGGCTCCGAGCCTGTCGACCTCGGCCCGGCGGCGGAGCGGGTGCAACAGTCCCTGGACGACGCCGGCATCGAGCTGGAGCCCTTCGACCGCTTCCGCTCCTGATCCGTGGCGCCGGTACGCTCGAATTCGTGCTTCTGACCGACATCGTCGAGGTCTCCAAGGCAGTCTCGTCAACTCGATCCAGGTCGGAGAAGACCGCTCTGCTCGCCGACCTCCTGCGTCGGCTACGCCCGGAAGAGGCGCCGGTCGCGGTCTCCTATCTGACCGGCAAGCCGCGTCAGAGCCGGCTCGGGGTGGGATGGGCCACGGTGTACCAGGTCGAGGCGCCGCCCGCCGTCGAGCCGGGTCTCGAGATACTCGAGATCGACTCGGTCCTCGACGAGGTGGCCGCCGCCTCGGGCGCAGGCTCCAAGGGGCGAAGGGAGACCCTGCTCACGGATCTGCTGGCCCGAGCCACACCGCCAGAGCAGGAGTTTCTCCGAGGTCTCATCCTGCGCAACCTGCGTCAGGGCGCCCTGGAGGGGGTGATGGCCGATGCGGTGGCCGCCGCGCTCGAAGTGTCCCCGGAGAGGGTGCGACGGGCGGCCATGCTGGAGGGCGATCTGGTCGGTGTGGCGGCCCGGGCCCTCGCCGAGGGGCCCGACACCTTGAGCGGCGCCAGCCTCCGGCTTTTCACCGCGGTGCAGCCGATGCTGGCCAAGACCGCGGCCGGCGCCGGAGAGGCGGTGAAGGCTCTCGGCACTGCCGTGATCGAATGGAAGCTGGACGGTGCCAGGATCCAGGTCCACCGGGAGGACGACCGGGTGGTCGTCTTCACCAGAAACCTGCGCGACATCACCGCGAGCGTGCCCGAAGTGGTGTCTGCAGTGCTCGGCTTCCCTGCGTCTTCGATCATCCTCGACGGTGAGGCTCTTCTCTTCGGCCCGTCCGGCCCGGAGCGGTTCCAGGACTCGATGAGTCGCTTCGGGTCGGAGGCTGCGGAGTCATCTGACCCGCTCACCGCCTTCTTCTTCGACTGCCTCCACCTCGATGGCGCCGACCTCATCGACCTTCCCCTGCTCCAGCGACGCGAGGCGCTGCGAGCAGCCCTGCCTCCGGCCGCCCTGGTCGGGTCGATCGTCACCGACGATCCCGAGCAGGCCGACGCCTTCTTCGACTACGCCGTCGACGCAGGGTACGAGGGGGTGGTGGTCAAGGATCCCGCTCTGCCTTACGAGGCGGGTCGGCGCGGCTCGGGGTGGCTCAAGGTGAAGCCGACCCACACCCTCGACCTGGTGGTGCTTGCCGCGGAGTGGGGCTCGGGACGGCGTGAGGGCTGGCTCTCCAACCTGCATCTCGGGGCTCGTGACGGGAAGGGGGGGTACGTGATGCTGGGCAAGACATTCAAGGGGCTCACCGACCAGCTGCTGGCCGAGCAGACCGAGCGCTTCCTCGGCATCGAGACGAGTCGCAGCGGCCACATCGTGCATCTCGAGCCGAAGATCGTCTATGAGATCGGGTTCGACGGAGTCCAGCGCAGCACCCGCTATCCGGGCGGTGTCGCCCTTCGCTTCGCACGGGTCAAGCGAGTCCGCGACGACAAGGGCCCCGAGGACGCCGACACCATCGACACCGTGCGCAGCTTCATGAGCCGATAGCCGGCTCAGAGCTCGATGACCACCTCGGGCCGTCCCCGGATCATCTCCAGCCCGTCGGCACGTTCCTCGAGCCAGTCGTGCATCGCGTCCAGCATGTCGTCGGTGTGGGACGGATCATGGTGAAACGTGACCAGGGTCTCGACTCCGGCGAGGCGGGCAAATTCGAGGAGATGAGTGTGGGAGCTGTGCCCCCACCCCACCCGCTCCCGGTACTCGTCGTCGGTGTACTGGGAGTCGTGGAGCAGGACGTCGGCCCCCACGGCCAGGTCGTAGCCGGAGGTCCACCGCTCCGGGCCGGGGAAGGCCGAGGAGCAGAGCGCCGGCTCATGGTCGGGGAGATAGGTGACCACCGACCCCGAGTCCTCCAGGCGGTATCCCAGGGTGGGTCCCGGATGGCAGACCAGGTCGGCGATGACCCGAATCGAATCGAGCTCGAACACGCCGGGGGGCACGTCGTGAAAGGTGACACTGGGCAGATCTCTGACCCTGACCGGGAACAGAGGAGGCGAGAGGTATCTGCTGAGTCGCTCCTGGACGGTCTTGGTGGTCGAGATCGGGCCCCAGATGTGGACGTCGACCTCGGGGTCGAGGAGCGGGGCGAAGAAGGGGAGCCCGAGGATGTGGTCCATGTGGAGATGGGTGAGGAGCACGTCGACCCGATCCAGTCCGTCGGCGTCGTCTCCCAAGCTCCGGATCCCGGAGCCGGCGTCGAGGAACAGCAGCCGCCCGCTGCTGGAGGTGACCTCGACGGCCGAGGTGTCCCCTCCGTATCGGGCCGTCTTCGCCCCGGGGCTGGCGATGGAGCCGCGCGTCCCGCTGAGCTTGACTTTCAGCCTTCCACCTCCCAGAACATTGCGAGAACCCCGAGAAAGCGCTTCCCCTGGCCCTCGATCGGGATCGCGGTCACCTCCACGTCCCGCCACTCCCCGTCCTTGGACTGGAAGCGGACGGCGCGATGCCCGGCCACCTGCCGGGTCAGCGCGGCGACCACCGGGAACTCGGCTTCGGGAAGAAGCTCGCCATCGGGGTCCGTGACCTGCCACATACCGACCAACTGCTCGGCCCGGATCGGCCCGACGTCGTCGAACTGCACCCCGAGCAGGGCTTCTGCCGGCTCGTTGTAGAAGATCAGGTCGCCTGCGTCGTCCATCATCCACATCGGGATGGTCAGGTAGCTTGCCAGCTGCCGCAGGATGATCATCTCCAAGGGCTGTTGCATACGGGGAAGGTACTCTCAACAAAGAGACGGGACTTGCCGATGACAACAGGTAATGCCCAGAACGCATCCAGAATTCCTGGCATCGGCTCAGGCAGAGGCTGAACCGGGGGCCGGGCCCGGCCCCGACCGGCGCGGCCGCCTCCCCGACACTCTCGAAGCCGGCCTCGATGACGCGATGCGGGGCTGGTCCAGTTTCGAGAACCTGTTCCGGATCTCGCCGATTCCGATCATGGAGCAGGACTATTCGGCCCTCGTCGAGTGGATGGAGGGTCTTCGAGCCCAAGGTGTCTCCGACATCAGACAGCACCTCGGCGAGGACATCGAGGCGATACGGGCCGTGGTGCCGTTGATCAGGATCGTCGCGGCCAACCCGGCCGCGGTGAAGGCGGTAGGGCTGCCCCTCGAGGAGTTGATCGGGCCGGTGGACCCGATGATCGTGAACGAGGGGGCGGAGGAGGGCTGGCGAACCCAGTTCGAGGCGGTGTGGAATCGAGAGCCCGAGGCACATGCCGCGTTCACCGCGGCCACCTACGACGGCCGCACCTACGACGCCGAGTCGATTCTGGCCGCCCCGATCATCGACGGGGAGCCCGACTTCTCCCGGGCGATGTTCACCGTGATCGACGTGACCGGCCACCGCGACGAGGAGCGTCGCATGAGCGACATGGTCCGGGCCAAGAACCAGTTTCTCGCCTCGGTCAGCCACGAGATCAGGACCCCTCTCACTGCGATCCTCGGGTTCTCCCGGATTCTCGAAGAAGACCGAACCCTGGAGGAAGACGACAAGCGGTTGATGATCGCCTCGATCGTGCAGCACTCCCAGGAGGTAGCCGACCTGGTCGAGGACCTGCTGGTGGCGGCTCGTGCCGACATGGGACAGATCGAAGTCGCCAGGACCACGTTCGACGTGGTGGCCCAGGTGCGCTCGACCCTGACCGCCGGAGGATCTTTCACCACCGACGTGAGCGTCGAGGCCGGACCCGATCCGGTGCGAGCCGTGGGCGACCCCGCCCGGGTACGTCAGATCGTGCGCAACCTCCTCACCAACGCCGAGCGGTACGGGGGCTCGGTGGTGACCATCCACATCGCGAAGGACGACGATCGGGTTGTCGTCGCCGTTGCCGATGACGGGCCCGGGCTGCCCCGACACGAGTGGGACAAGATCTTCCAGCCATACCACCGTGGACACCAGACTCCGGGCCGGCCCGGGTCGGTCGGGATAGGTCTGGCCATCTCACGTCAGCTCGCGGAGCTGATGGGTGGCACGCTGACCTACACGGGGGAGCAGCAGAGGAGTGTGTTCATCCTCACCCTCCGCGCCGGGACGGACTGAGCGCTTCCCGTCGTGGCCCCGTTGGCTTCGGGGCAAGTTATGGTGTCTTTGGGTCAGCGGAGGGCGATCCGACAATCTGTCCGAGGTCAACCATGTTTCGACGTCTCTCTCTGCTGCTGGCCGTCGCCATGCTGGTCGCCGCCTGTGAACAGGAGGTCGTGGAGACGACCACCACCTCGACGCTCCCGACAACCACAACCACGGTCGGGACCACGACCACCACCATCCCGCCGGTCACCATCGAGAACGCCCCACCCGAGCTGGCGACTGTGATCGAAGCCTTCTACGACTATGCCAGCGGAGCCGCCTCCGAGCCGCCACGCGCCCCGGAACAGGTGTTGGCCGGGATCACGCCGACCGCGACTGAGACACCCCGTGCCGGCGTGGCGTCGGTCGGGCAATTCAAAGGCCAGCGTGTGGCAACGGTCGAGATGGAAGGCGACCTGTTCCTGGCGGTCCACGAGGAGCCGGGCTGGAGAATCGTCGGGGGCAACTGGCCCAACCTGTCCCTGCCCCCCTATTACGGCCCGACCCCGCGTCTGGTGGCCGTGGTCGGCTCCGATGCCCGTCCCTGGGAGGAGGTCGTCACCAGCCGGGCCGACAGCATCCACATCATCGGCCTGGATGGGGTCGGCGGAGGCGGCATCGTCGGTGTGCCCCGTGACTCCTTCGTGCCCGTCGCGGCCGGCGGGTCTCGAAAGATCAACGCTTCGCTGGCCGACCACGGCACCGAGGGCATGATGCAGACGTTCCGTGACCTCACCGGTCTTCCCCTCGAGGGATATGTGCTGACCGGGTTCCTCGGGTTCCAGGAGCTCTTGGGGAATGTCCTGGGGGGCATCGATCTGGTCGTGCCCTACGCGATCCGCGATGCAGCCTCCGGAGCAGACTTCGAACCCGGGGTGCAATACGTCAACGGCCCTGAGGCCCTCGCCTTCGCCCGGGCTCGAAAGACCCTCAGCAACGGGGACTTCACCCGCTCGGCGAATCAGGGCCTGATACTGATCGACGCGGCCAAGAATCTGCGGATCAAGGGCTACGGTGCGATTCCACGACTCATGGAGTTGGGCGAGCCCTGGATGCTGACCGATCTCGGTGCCGAGCAACTTCTCACGTTCGCTGCGCTGATCATCGGCTCCGATCTCGACACCATGCCGAACGTGGTCGCCCCCGGGTCGAGCGGCCGGGCGGGAAGTGCCAGCGTGGTCTATCTCTCCGACTCGGTCAACGCTCTCTGGGCGGACCTGGCCGACGGGAGACTGGGCAACTGAGGTCTGCGGAGGCTAGACGGTCCGTTCGGTGGCGAGTTCCGCCGGAGCGTCTTCGAAATAGTGCAGATCGATCACTTCCTGGTGATGGCGGAAGTGCTCCCAACAGGCATCGCAGAAGAGGACACGCCATCTGATCGCCTTGCCCGAGGGACCGACATCGAATTCGCCGCGGTCGACTTCGTCGCCGTGCTCACAATTCGCGGTGAGCTCGCCGATCGACTCCCGACCCACGACAGAGGCGACGAGGGTGCCCGATCTTCGCACCACGGTGACCTTGGTATCAGCGGCAGTAACCATTTCAGAGAAACCCTCGGCACATTGGAGCACCGACCAAAGCAACTTTTGTGGACTGTTCTCCCGAAGGGCGATTGGGCAGCCCCGCAGTTGTTGGCGGCGCGGCGTCTACCTGTGCAGATCGCGGGCGACGAAGAGGTAGAGGGGCAGGAACGAGACCGCGACCAGGGTGAGGGAGGCAAAACTGGCCTGGGTGTAGAAGAGCTCGGATGTTGCGCTCCAGATCCTCACCGCGAGGGTGTCGAACTCGGTGGGCCGGAGCAGGAGCGTGGCCGGCAGCTCTTTCATCACCGAGAGGAAGACCAGAGCCGCCCCGGCCAGTGCTGAGCGGCGAATCAGAGGGATGGTGACCCTGCGCAGAGTCGTCCAGCCCCCGACGCCGAGACTGCGCGATACCTCCTCGAGATGAGGCCCGATCCGGCGCAGACCGCTCTCCAGAGAGGCCATCGCCTGGGGGAGGAACATGGCCAGGTAGGCGATCACGAGGAGGAGCAAGGTCTGATAGATGGGTCGGGCGATGCGCACCGCCAGCACCAGGAACCCGAGGCCGATGGCGAGATGAGGCAATGAATAGGTGAGCCATGCCGTCGATTCCAGGGCCCGGCTCCGCTTCCCCGGGAAGCGCACCGCGAGGATCGACACCGGGATTGCGGCCACCACGATCACGGCGGCCGCCACCGCCGACACCGAGAGCGAACGTGCGGCGTGAGACAGGACCGGGAGCGGGGAGTTGCCCAGCATCAGCCCACGTACCGCCCACCACATCAGCGTGGCCATGGGGAGGATCAGCGCCAAGGTGACCAGGGCCCCGAGGAATCCCCAAGCTCCCAGCTTGCCCCACCGACCCAATCGGACTGTGGCCACCGGTCGAGCCGGCCGGGACGAGTAGAGGGCAGCCTTGCCCCTGGCCCATTGCTGGATGAGCACCACCACCAGCGCCCCGATGACCAGCAGACCGGCGAGGAACAACGCCGGAGTCGGGTCGAGCCGGCCACCGAACTGGGTGTAGATGGCCCGGGTGAAAGTCTCGTAGCGCAGCATCGAGACCGCACCGAACTCGGAGATCACATAGAGCGCGACCAGCAGGGAGCTCGAGGCCAGAGCGGGCCGGAGCTGTGGTATGACGATGGTCCGGATGGTCCGCCATCGGCTGGCTCCCAAGCCGCGGGAAGCCTCCTCGAGGGCAGGATCGAGACGTCGCAGCACCGGGACTATGAGGAGATGGACAAAAGAGAAGTTCCACAGGCTGAGTGCAACCCAGACCGCCCAGAAGCCCTGGAAGACGGGAAGCGGGGGGAGGCCGAGCTCACCCAGGAGCTGGGAGAGCATGCCGTTGTTGCCTGAGGCGGCGAGCATCGTCATCGCCCCCACGTAGGAAGGGATGACGAGCGGAAGAGTGACCAACGTCGACCAGATCCGGGCTCCGGGAAGATCGGTCCGAGTGGTGATCCAGGCGGTGGCCAGGCCGAGCACGGCGGTGGCGATGGTGACGGTGACGGCGAGCAGGGCGGTTGCGGCCAGGAGGTCGAGGAGCCGCTCTGCGCTGAACCCGCCTGCGTCGAAACCGCCGGGCCGGACCACCGTCCACACCAGGTAGCCGATCGGGATGGCCGCCGGCACCACGGCGGCCAGTCCCAACGCCCAGAGAAGAGGCGACGCGGCCCGGCGTCCCTCCCGAGGCGTCTCCTTCGGCGGGAACACCCCGGTGGGCGCGATCATCAGCTCAGCCCGGCCTGCGCAATCAGTTCGACCGATGTGTCGAGATGATCGGCCAGATCGGAGAGATTGATGTCGGGGCCGGCCAGACCGGCCAGCGCAACCTGACCTTCCGGCGTGGGCGCCCCCTCGATGAGCCCGTACTCGAACAGGTTCACGGCGAAGTGCTCCTGGGACTGGGGGGAGAGAAGATGGCGGATGAACTCATTCGCCGCCTCCTGGTTGTCCGACGGGGCGAGCACGCCGACTCCTGTGGCCATGACCAAAGCTCCGGTGTCGCCCGGGGCGAAGAAGTGGTTGAGCGCTGAGACCTCTCCCTGATCGGCGATCCGCTGCAACAGGTAGTAGTGGTTCACCAGCCCGGCGTCGAGGTCTCCGGCGATCACCGCGTCGACTATGGCTCCGTTGCCGTCGTAGGTCTGCACATCGTTTGACGCTATCCCCTCGAGCCATTCCAGCGTGGCTTCGGGCCCGTCGACGAGCTCCATGGCCGAGACGAACGCGATGAAGGAGGCATTCCCCGGTGCGATTCCCAGACGCCCGCTCCACACCGGATCGACCAGCTCGGACACGCTCTGCGGCAACTCGTCCTCGGTCACCAGATCCGAGTTGTAGACCAGGACTCGGCTGCGGGCGGTGACCCCTACCCAGCGGCCGTCGGCATCCTGATACGGCTCGGGGACCAGATCGAGGATGTCGGCGGGGAGGTCGGTCAGCAGCCCCTGGTCGCCTATCGCCCCGATCCAGGCCGGGTCCTGCGCCCAGAAGACGTCGGCATCGGTGGTCTCCCCCTCGTTGAGCAGTGTGGCGGCCAGATCGCTGGTGCCGTCGCCGTAGCGGACGCTCACCTCGATGCCGGTCGCCCCGGTGAACGCCTCGATCACCGGCGTCACGAAATTCTCGTTGCGACCCGAGTAGACGATCAGGTCCTGCGTGGGCGCGCCGGTGGTGATGCTCTCCCCGGCCGCCGAGCTCGAGGTCGATCCGGAAGTCGAGGTGGTGGTCCCGGAGTCAGCCGTGTCGCCACAGGAGGCGAGTACAGCTCCGAGAATGGACAAGATCACGAGAGAGCGTCGCACTGGCAAGCCATCCTTTCAGTAAGTGTTAGGGCAACCTAATTAACACTACGGCGGCAGTGCAAATTATATGTGACCACTGCTCATAGCTCGTTGCTCGTTGCTCGTTGCTCGTAGCTCGTAGCTCTCTCCTACCGTCCCCACCCATGGGGAATTCACTGCGGCTGATGACCGCCAACCTGCTCAGTATCCGGGCCGTCTCCGCCAGCCTGGCCGAGGTGATCGACCGTATCCAACCCGACCTGGTGGTCACCCAGGAGCTTGCCCCCGATGCAGCCGAGGTCCTCGCCGATCGCTTTCCCCACCATCGCCTCCAGCCCCGGGTCGATCATGGCGGCAACGGGATCGCAAGTCTGATCCCTGCCGAGTTCGGTGAGGTCCCCCTGCCCTGGCGCCCCGGTCTCTGGGGTCGGGTGGAGATCGGCGGCACCCGGCCGATCATCGCCGGCGTGCACATGCGGAATCCCGTGGTGATGCCGTGGTGGCGCTCGGCGCGGATACGGGGCGAACAGCTCGATGCGTTGTTCCAATGGGCCGAGGGGTTTGTGGACCCCGATGCGCCCTTCGTCGTCGCCGGCGACATGAACGCCTCGCCGTCCTGGCCCGTCTACCGGAGGCTGGCGGAGCGATGGGACGACTTGGTCGCGGAGGCGGCGGCGGAGGCCGGGGTGAAGCCGGCATCGACCTGGGCCTGGCGGCCGGGGTGGCCGCGCCTGCTCCGGATCGACCACGTCTTCGGCGGCGGGGCACGCGTGGTGAGGACCCGGGTCGAGCCGGTGCGCGGCTCGGATCATGCCGCTGTGGTCGTCGACCTCGAGCTCGGCTGATGGGGTTCGCCTACGTGTGGGAGTACGAGGTGGACCCGGCTCGCAGCGGGGAGTTCGAGCGGATGTACGGCCCTTCCGGAGACTGGGCGGAGCTGTTCCGGCTCTCAGCGGGATACCACCGCACCGAGCTGCTCCGGGATCGGGCGAACCCGCATCGCTACCTCACCTTCGACTCTTGGGAGTCGGCCCGGGCATGGCAGGAATGGAGGGCGCTGGTCGAGGAGCGATTCGCAGCGTTGGACCTCCGGGGACAGGAATTGACGGTGAGCGAGAGGGAGTTGGGGCGATTCGATCTCAGAGGAGACGAGTGAGGGCGAACATCGAGATGTCGTGCCCGGTGTGACCGTTCTGGACCAGGTCGGCCAGGATCTCGCCCATGACCGAGGCGAACTTGAACCCATGGCCGGAGAATCCGGCGGCGAGGATCACCTGGGGATGCCCGGGGAGTGAGTCGACGATGAAGTGCTCGTCGGGGGAGTTGGTGAACAGACAGGTCTTGAGGGTCATGATCGGCCCGTCGGCGTCGGGGAAGTACCGGCTGACCGCGGTCCTGAGCACCTGCTCGTCTCGTTGGTCCACAGCCCTATTCACTCCACTCGGGGTAGTCGTCTCTTCGAGATGGTGATAGCGACCGATCTTGAACCCGGGTATCCCGAAGACCGGGAAGCCGTAGTACCGGCCCTCCGCGGCGGCCAGGTTGAACACGGGGAACCGTCCCGGTGCGAACAGCTCGGGGCGCGCAGGCTGGAACCACCCGAGGACCTGTCGCTCCGGGACCGCGACGGAAGCCAGCTCGGGTATCAGCCCGGCCGCCCAGGCGCCGGCGGTCAGGACCAGACGCGTCGCCTGGTAGGACCCCCGATCGGTCTCCACCCGTATCCCTCCCTCCGAGGTGACCTGCCAGTCCCGCACCGCCTCTCGGGCATGCACTTCGGCGCCGTCGGCGAGAGCTGCGACGACATGAGAGACGATGCAGCGTTCGGAGAGAAGGAATCCCCCATCGGGTTGGAACACGCTCATCATGTCCTCGGGGAGCCGATACCCGGGGAAGCGATCGGCGACGGCCACACTGTCCAGCACCTCGTGGTCGAGCCCGTGGATCCGACACGACTGAAGCGAGCCGGCGAAGACTTCCCCGTCGGCCGGACCTGCGTCGATCGACCCGGTGACATGGACCAGCTTCTCTCCCGCTGTTGCCTCCAGATCGAGCCAAAGGTCCCGGGCGCGACGCATCAGGGGCACATAGGCCGGTCCTTCGTAATAGGCGAGCCGGAAGATCCGATTCACCCCATGTGACGACCCCAAGTCGTTGGGGATGTCGAACTGCTCCAGTCCGAGCACGGAGAATCCACGGCCGGCCAGATGGTGGATGGCGGCGCTGCCCATCGCCCCGACGCCCACGACGATCACGTCAAAGATGTTGTGGGCCATGCGTCCTCCTGGCAGGGAGGGCCCGAGACTATCCGTCACGACGGACCGGCCGCCGTAGGCTCGCGGCCGGGAGATGAGCGAGAGCGAATACGAGCGGAAACGCCGAGCGGAGACGACGCCGGAGCCTCCATCCGCCGCCGTCTCCGGCGACGTCGACCCGCTGGTGGCTCCAGCCGGGGAACGGTTCGTGATCCACCAGCACCACGCCACCCGTCTTCACCACGACCTGCGGCTGGAGATGCTCAATGGTGCGACACCGGTGCTGGTGTCGTGGGCGGTGCCGAGGAGGCTGCCCCGGGCGAAGGGCGGCAAGTCGCTCGCCATACGCACCGAAGATCACCCGATCGAGTACCTCGACTTCGCCGGTGACATCCCCGAAGGCAACTACGGAGCGGGCGCAGTCCGTTTGTTCGACACCGGCAGCTACGAGATCCTGGGGCGCAGCGACGAGAGACTCACTGTACGTCTCCACGGATCGCGTCAGCAGGGCGTGTATCACCTGGTTCACACGGGCGAGAAGGACGGGAAGGACCAATGGCTGGCGATCCTGTCCTCGGAGGATCGCCCCCCGCCCGAGCCGCCGCCTCTGGCCGAGCCGATGCTGGCGACCAGCGGCGGTGAGCCTTTCGACGACCCCGAGTGGGCGTTCGAGCCGAAATGGGACGGAATCAGGGCCATCGCCGTCTGCGACGGATCCTCGACCGTCCTCGTCTCCCGAAACCGACGCGACATCACCGCCGCCTACCCGGAGTTGCACAAGCTGCACGAGCAGCTGGTCGCGCTCGACGCCATGGTCGACGGCGAGATCGTCGCCTTCGAGGCGGGAACCCCGTCGTTCCAGCTCCTGCAAAGGAGGATGCACGTCCGGGACGTCTCCCAGATCGAGAGGTTGACCCGGGAGATACCGGTCACGTTCCTCGCCTTCGACCTTCTCTACATGGACGAGCGTGACCTGACCCCTCTGACCTACCAGGAGCGAAGGGATCGGCTCGAGGCCGCCCTCGTCCCCTCGGACAGGCTCCAGGTATCCCCGTCGCTGATCGGTGAGGGGAGGGCGCTCTTCTCGGCTGTGGCCGAGCAGGGAATGGAGGGAGTCGTGGGCAAGAAGCTCGGGTCCCGATACACCCCGGGGGAGCGGTCGAAGAGCTGGCTCAAGGTCAAGACCTCGTTCGACGTCGATGTGGTCGTCGTGGGCTGGTCGGAGGGCTCGGGGCAGCGCCAAGGGACGGTCGGCTCGCTGGTCATGGGTCTCTACGACGAGGGGAGGATGCATTACGCCGGCCAGGTGGGCACCGGGTTCACCAAGGACACCCTGGCCGAGGTGCGGCGACGTCTGCTCGACCTGGGCGAAGGGCCTGTTCCCTTCGACTCCGACGTCCTACGGGCTGCGCCGGAGCTGAGAGACGTGCGCTGGGTCCCGCCCGAGCTGGTGGCCACAGTCGAACACCGTCAGGTCACCGCGGCGGGCCGTCTCCGCGCCCCTTCGTTCAAAGGGCTCCGCGCCGACAAGCGGCCCGACCAGTGCACCGTCGATCAGTTGGCCGCCGGTTGACCGAGCCGCGACTGAGTCGCCTGGCCTATGGCTTCGGGAAGGTGATCGGTCAAGCTGTCCGGGTGGGATCAACCTCGAGGGGAGGCTTCGAGTCGTTATGAGAGTATTGAGTCGTGCCTGGCGGCAGAGTCGCTGTCAGCACAGTGTCACCGTCTCGGTGTGCAGCACCGGTGTGGAACGAGTGGTCTGCGAGTCGTGTGGCCACGTCAGCGTCCACTTCCTGACCGACATGGACAGCGAGTTCGATCGGGCGAGGTTCGCCCGTTCGGGCGAGCGCGATCTGGAACGAAGACGCCGCCCGGCCAGCTAGACGGAGATCAGGGCTGGAGCGACGCCTCCAGCACATCGCCCACGGTGTCGGCGATGATGAAGCTCATCTCGTCGCGGACCTTGTCGGGCACGTCGTCGAGATCGGCCT
>DASUSU010000024.1:0-4413 GCA_036374915.1 Acidimicrobiia bacterium
CTCGTGTCCAAGCCGAGTGCTCAGCAACTCACTCGGCGTTCATCAATGCGCCCCAGAGGTACGCGTAGTACTCGAACACGCCGGAGTTGCCGACGTGCAGGGGATTGGCGGCATCGAGTCCCACCGACCAGGAAGCCACCACGTCGTTGGCGTCCAACGCCGATCCGTCGTGGAAGGTGACACCCTCTCGCAGGGTGCAGGTCCAGACCAGCCCTGCGTCGTCGGGGACGCACTCCTCGGCCACCCTCGGCTCGACCTCACCATTGGGGCCGTAGCCGTACAGGGCCTCGAGCACCTGCTCACAGGCCGAGAGCGACTCGCCGTCGGTTTCGTCGTGGCAGAACAACGAGATGGGCTCGGCGTTCTGGACGAACACCAGATCAGCATCGCCGGGGTTCATCGACTTGAACTGCGGGGCCCCGATCGGAGCCACCGCGGCACCTTCCAGGGTTGCGAGGGCAGCGTCTGCCGCCGCGCCCCAGGCGATCGGAACCATCGGCACATGCTCACGGAGCAGGTTGTTGGCCCGCTCGTAGATGGGCTGTGCCGCGGCCGGATCAACCGTGCGGCCTCCCTCGGCGAGTGTCTCCACGATGTCCGGGTGGATTTCTCCGAACTGGGCGTTGACACCGCCGAAGTGGAAGTCGAGGAAGTTGGTCACGTGCGGGTAGTCCGCTCCCCAGCCGAGCAGGTGAATGCCCTCCTGCTCACCCGTCGCGTTCTCCTCGAGGAAGGCACCGGACTCCATGACCTCGACCGTGGCGTTGATGCCCAGGTTCTCGGCCAGTTGCGCCCTGATGTCCTCGGCCACCGCAGTCGGCTCGGGCAGGTAGACCCGGAACACGTCACGCAGCTTGATCGTGGTCTCGAACCCGTCGGCGAATCCGGCCTCGGCGAGGAGGGCACGCCCTGCCTCGGGGTCGAACTCGTACCAGGGGTCGCCTTCGCAGGCGTTCTCGATCACGCAAGGCGTGAAGTAGTCCGCGACCGCCGACCCCTCCGGATAGAAGGTGTCGATGATCCGCTGACGGTCGATGCCCATCGCGACTGCCTGTCGCACCCGGACGTCGTCGAACGGTGGGAAGTTCGAGTTCATCCCCACGTAGAACACGTTGGGGTTCTCGTCGATGAGCAATTGCAGGTTTGCGTCACCTTCGATGGTGGCGTAGTCGCTCGCCGCCAGGTTGGTGATGAAATCGGCATTGCCCGATGTGAGCTCGGTGATTCGCCCCGTGCTGTCCTCCCTCCAGCGGAAGACCAGCGTGTCGAAGGCGGGCACATCGCCCCAGTAGTCCTGGTTCGTCTCGAAGACGATCTCCGAGCCCCGGCTCCATCCACCTTCGGGCAACATGAACGGCCCGGTGCCGACCGGGTTCTCCAGCGGTGAGCCGCCGGTCGCCTCGAGGTGCTCGGCGGGCTGGATCCCGAACGGGATGAACGCGATCTTGGCCAGGAATGCCGGGTCCTCCGAGCAGAGGGTGAATACCACCTCGTTCTCGGCGGTTGCGACGATGGAGTCGATCTTGCCTCCATAGTCACAGCCTCCCGACTCCAGGGCGAGCAGGTCCGATGGCTCCTCGGCGTCGACCGAGGTGGTCGTGCCGTCGGGTGCCGCGGTCGTGGTCGGCTCGCCACCGGCGGTGGTCGTCGTATCGTCGCCGCCCTCGCTGTCACCGCAGGCAGCGGCGACGAGAGCCAGTACGGCGACGAGCGCCAACCAGCGCATTCTCTTCATACTTTCTTCCTCCCTTTTGGGTTTGGTCGTGTCAGGCGGAAGGGCCGCGATGACACCTGCGCAACGCTACCGGTTTGGTGGGCGGTACGCATGAGTGAATGCCTGCAGAGCGCCGATACATGTCGCTTCGGTGACATTTGGCAATAGGCCACAGGCAATAGGCCATGGGCCAGAGGTGGCTCATCACCTATAGCCTATGGCTCATGGCTGTCGCTCCGGCGGACATCGTGCCCCTCGGAATTACCCTTGACCCCGCATGACCTACGACCACAAGGCGATCGAGGCGAAGTGGCAGGACCGATGGGAATCGGAGGGGGTCTTCCACGCCGTCGAGGACGTGACACGCCCCAAGTTCTACAACGTGGCGATGTATCCCTACCCGTCGGGTGAGCTCCATCTCGGTCACGTCCGCAACTACACCTACATCGACCTGATCACCCGGTACAAGATGATGCAGGGGTTCAACGTGCTCAGCCCCATGGGCTGGGACAGCTTCGGGCTCCCCGCGGAGAACCTGGCCATCGAGACCGGGATTCACCCCCGGATCAGCGTCGAGAACCAGATCACCAAGATGAAGGGGCATTTTCGCCAGCTCGGGGTGGCCTTCGACTGGAGCCGGGAGCTGGCCAGCCATGATCCCGCCTACTACCGGTGGGACCAATGGCTGTTCCTCGAGTTGTACGACCGCGGCCTGGCTTACAAGGCGACGGCCCCGGTCAACTGGTGCCCGAAGGACCAGACGGTCCTTGCCAACGAGCAGGTGGTCGACGGCGCCTGTGAGCGTTGTGGGACGGTGGTCGAGAAGCGCAGCCTGGCCCAGTGGTTCTTCAGGATCACCGACTACGCCGATCGTCTCCTCGACGACCTCGCCGCCCTGGACGACTGGCCGGACCGGGTTCGCACCATGCAGCGGAACTGGATCGGCCGATCCGAAGGCGCCCGGTTCCGCATCAGCGTCGAGGGGACGAGCGAGACCTTCGAGGTGTTCACCACTCGACCCGACACCATCTTCGGCATGACCTTCTGTGTGCTCGCCCCCGAGCACCCTCTGGTCGAGAAGCTGATCGAGGGTGGTGAGAACGAGGACGAGGCCCGGGATTACATCGTCCGGGCGGGGCGGGAGTCGGAGATCGAGCGAATGGCCGAGGGCGACAAGACCGGAGTGTTCACCGGCAAGTTCGCCCTCAACCCGGTCAACGGGAAGCCGGTCCCGATCTGGATCGCCGATTACGTGCTGATGAGCTACGGGACCGGCGCGATCATGGCGGTCCCCGGCCAGGACCAGCGCGACTGGGACTTTGCCACCAAGTACGGGCTCGACATCATCCGAACCGTGCAGCCGCCTGCGGAATGGGAGGGGGAGGCGTTCCTGGGAGAGGGGCAGACGGTCAACTCGGAGTTCCTCGACGGTCTCGACCGGGAAGGGGCCAAGGAGCGCATCCTCGTTTGGCTGGAAGAGCAGGGGATAGGGGAGAGAGCCATCCAGTACCGATTGCGGGACTGGCTCATCTCCCGGCAGCGCTATTGGGGTTGTCCCATCCCGATGATCGATTGCCCCGAGTGCGGTTTGGTCCCGGTGCCACGAGACCAGCTTCCGGTCGAACTGCCCGATGTCGATGACTACGCCCCGCAAGGGCGGTCCCCGCTGGCCGCGGTCGAGGAGTGGGTGGCCACCACGTGCCCGGACTGCGGCGGGGCGGCTCGCCGGGAGACCGACACCATGGACACCTTCGTCGACTCGTCCTGGTACTTCTTCAGATACACCGACCCCCACAACGACCAGGCCATATTCGACCCGGACAAGGCCGACTACTGGATGCCGCTCGACCAGTACATCGGCGGGGTCGAGCACGCCATCCTCCACCTGCTCTACGCCCGGTTCATCACCAAGTTCCTCCACGACATCGGGCTGAGCACCGTCGACGAGCCCTTCCTGCGGATGTTCACCCAGGGGATGCTGGTCAAGGACGGGGCCAAGATGTCGAAGTCGAAGGGCAACGTGGTGCCGCCCGACCGCTACTACCGGGACTTCGGCGCCGACGCCCTTCGCCTCTTCGAGCTCTTCGTCGGCCCGCCCACCGACGACGCGGTGTGGAACGACTCGGGGGTCCCCGGGACCAAGCGGTTCCTGGACAGGATCTGGAAGATGGGAACGACCGACCCGGGGTTCGTCGACCGGGAGCCCAACGACGACGATGACCGGTTGCTCGCCGAGACCCATCGCACCCTGAAGCGCGTCACCGAGGACATCGATCGGTTCCACTTCAACACAACGGTGTCGTCGCTCATGTCCCTGGCCAATCTCTTTCAGGAATACCTGGCCGGCTCGCCCCGGGAGAAGACGTTCGCGGAGGCCTACCGGATCATGATCCTGATGCTGGCGCCTGCTGCACCCCATGTCACCCATGAGCTGTGGGAGCTACGGGAGATGGGCCCGATGCTGGCCACCGAGCCCTGGCCCGAGTGGGACTCCAGCCTGGTGGCGGAGTCCACAGTGACCATGGTGGTTCAGGTCAACGGGAAGGTGCGGGACCGGGTCGACGTTCCGGCCGACATCTCGGCCGAGCAGGCGGAGGAGCTGGCCCTAGCCCTGGAGAAGGTCCAGGGATGGATCAACGGTGCGGTCGTTCGCAAGGTGATCGCCCGCCCGCCCAACGTGATCAACTTCGTGGTGGGGT
>DASUSU010000025.1:0-3377 GCA_036374915.1 Acidimicrobiia bacterium
CTGCATCGTCGGCCATCCCGCTCCTGTTCCGGCCCTATCCGATCGGCGACGGGCTCTATGTAGACGGGGGGGTGGCATCGGGCACACATGCCGACGTCGTCCTCGGCGCGGGCAAGCCTCTCGACCTGGTCCTGATCCTCGCCCCGATGGCCGCCGACGTCTCCCGAAAGAGGGCTCGGTTCCACGAGAAGATGTTCGACCGCGTCGGGCAGCGCTCGGTCTCCGAGGAGATCGCTCTCATCAAGGAGGCGTGGCCCGACTGTGACGTGGTGACCGTGAGCCCGTCGCCATCCGTCCAGAACGCGATGCGTCCCAATCCGATGGATGCGAGCCGGGCGGTCGCCACTTTCATGCGGACCCTGATCTCGATGAAGCGCACTCTGGCCCGGCCCGAAGTCTGGGACAGACTCGACGATCACCTGCTCTCGGGATCCTCTGCGAAACCGATCGCCCTCTGACCTCCCGGGTATGGCCTCCACAACGGCCGGTACTACTTTGTCGGCAAACGAGAGAGGAGCATCGTTGCCAGTCAGACCTACGCATTTCGAGTTCTATTCGGCCGATCCCGAGGCGACAGTCGAGTTCCTCACCACCGTCTTCGGGTGGCGGGCTCAGCGATGGGAGGATCAGGAGTACTGGCTGCTGGAGACCGGTGACGAAGGACCCGGGATCAACGGGGCCGTGGCCCGGGCCGGTGACGAAGGACCTCGAACGCTGAACACCTGTGACGTCGAGGACCTGGACGCGGCGATCGAGGCGGTGCAGATCGGCGGGGGCCGTCTGCTCACCGACATCATGGAGGTGACCGGGGTTGGCCGCTGGGTGCAGGTCGAGGGGCCCGGCGGCGAGGAGTTCGGGCTCATGGAACCGGCGCCGCATTGAGCCACGAGCCCTACAGCGCCCCGGTGTTGGCCCCAGAGACGAGAGCGACGACATGCTCGCCGGGTGACGGCGTGTAGCCACCCCCGAGCAGAGCGGCGATCGGGGCGGAGCCGGCGGGCTCGGCCAGGACCCGGCATGTCTCCCAGAGCCATCGCTGCGAGTCGAGGATGGCCCCGTCCGGCACCAGGAGGGACTGCGCTATCCACCTGTTGGCCGCCCAGGCGATGTCCCCGATCCGGGAGGCGCCCAGAGCCGACGCCGCCACCCCACCGACCTCGACCTCGACCGGCCGGCCCGCCTCACGGGCCGCATGCAACGTGGGGCACAGCTCCGGCTCCACCGCCACCACCCTGGCCGCGTTCCGCACCCAGCTGGCGATGCCACCGATGAGCCCGCCCCCGCCGACTGCCACCAGGATCGTGGTGGCATCGGGTACCTGGTCCATGATCTCGCGACCGCACGTCCCCTGGCCGGCCACGACCTCGGGCTGATCGAAGGCGTGCACCTCCACCGCCCCCGAGCTCGAAGCCCATCGTCGACACTCCTGCAAGGCATCCCGGTAGTAGCCCGGCACCACCCGCACCTCCGCCCCGTGGCCGGCGATCCGGCCGATCTTCTCCTCGGGCGAGGTAGACGGGACGAATACCGTCGCCCTGAGCGCCAGACGTGCCGCGGCGTAGGCGACGGCGAGACCGAAGTTGCCCCCGGAAGCGGCAGCGACCCCCTCCTCCGGCACCGCGACCGCGGTCAAGGCCGAGAAGGCACCGCGAACCTTGAACGACCCGGTGGGTTGCATCGAGTCGAGCTTGAGGCTGAGCCGAAACCCTGCGTCGAGAGGGTCGCCGAGATCCAGGATCGGGGTCCGTCGCACGTGAGGCCCGATTCTCTCTGCGGCGCTCTCGATGGCCGCCGCCGTGATCTCGGTGTCCATGGGACGACGAGGGTATGTCACCCGGTAGCCGAAGGGCCATTGGAACCGCCCACTCGGCATGACAACCGCCATCCCGTTGAGCAAGATCCTGGTCGTGAGCCCCGAACCGTTTCCACTCGGCCCCTATCCGGGCGCCTCCGGCTACGAGGAGGCGGTCGAGCTCGACCGGGGCGACCCCCTGATCGGGCTGAAAGAGCGCTTCCTGTTCGCCGACCCGGACCTGATCTACCTGGACGGGAACTCGCTCGGCCGTCTGCCGACAGCTGCCCGCACCAGCCTCGACCGAATCGTTGGCGTGGAATGGGGTGAGCGGCTCATCCGGTCGTGGAACGAGCGATGGTGGGACCTGCAGCTTGTCATCGGCGATCGAATCGCCCCGCTCGTCGGAGCCGCTCCCGGGCAGGTGATCGTCTCGGACTCGACCTCGGTGAATCTCTACAAGCTGGCGACGGCCGCGGTGCAAAGTCGTCCCGGGCGGTCGAAGGTGATCACCGACGACCTCAACTTCCCGAGCGACCTCTACGTGCTTCGGGGCGTCGCCGAGGACATCGGCGGCGAGCTCGTGGTGGTGCGCTCGGACGGGATCTTCGGCCCGGTCGCCGAACTGGAGGCAGTCATCGACGAGGACACCGCCCTGGTCTCGCTCTCCCACACCGTGTTCCGATCCGGATACACCTACGAGCTGGCCGCGATCACGGCGATGGCGCACCAGGTTGGGGCGATGGTGCTCTGGGACCTGAGCCACTCGGTCGGCGTCGTCCCCATCGAGCTGGACGAGAGCGGCGCCGACCTGGCGGTTGGCTGCACCTACAAGTACCTCAACGGCGGGCCCGGGTCTCCGGCCTTCCTCTACGTGCGCTCCGACCTCCAGGAGAGCCTGCTCAACCCGATCAACGCCTGGTGGGGCCACGCCGAGCCGTTCGCGTTCGACCTCGAGTTCCGCCCGGCGCCAGGGATTCGCAAGTTCCACACCGGAACGATGCCGATCCTCTCCTTGACCGCCATCGAGGCGGGAATCGCCGACGTGATCGAGGCGGGGATCTCACGGCTGCGGGCCAAGTCGATCACACTCACCGGGTTTCTGGTCTCCCAGTGGGAGGAGCATCTCGCCCCGCTCGGTTTCGGGCTGGCGTCTCCCCGCGACCCCGAGCACAGGGGCTCGCACATCTCGTTCTCCCATGCCGATGCCTGGCCCATCGCCAGAGCCCTGATCGAGGTGGGGAAGGTCATCCCCGACTTCCGGGCACCCGACAACCTCAGGCTGGGACTAGCCCCTCTCTACACGAGTCACACCGAGGTCCACACCGCGGTGCATCGGATCAAGACGATCGTGGAGAACGGTGTTCACCTTCACTTCGACGGCCTGAGGCCCACCGTCACCTGAGGCTGCCCGGTCGCGTCCGGAGCGAGCCCCGCCTGCAACCCCGGTTCCAGATCAGACGAGCGGACCCGGCCTCGGGCGGGGGGTTGAAGAGCGCCTTGCCAACCCGGTTCAATGTCACAGCGACGGGGCTGAAGAGGGCCATGCGAACCCGATTCAGAGCAGACGAGGGGACCTGGCCTC
>DASUSU010000026.1:0-7053 GCA_036374915.1 Acidimicrobiia bacterium
GCATCCAGCCAACAACTTGGCTGGAATTTGGCTCAAGGCGCAACACAGTTGCACATATAGCGCATCATGGCTAGAGTTGTCACCATGGCGCAACCAAAGGTGTGGTCGGCGGCATTGATCGGGGACATGGTCGGCTCCCGCCGGGCCTCAGATCGGGCGGGTCTCCAGACCGAGATGGAGTCGCGGTTCGCCGAGGTGGGCGATGCCCTCGGCGAGACGCCGGTATTCACCATCGGAGACGAGTTCCAGGTGCGTTACCCCACCGTCGACGAAGCGATCGAGGCCTCGCTCCAGCTCCATCTGAGGAGCGCGGGCCTGACCGGGCTGCGCATCGGGATCGGCTGGGGCGAGTTGCTGTCCGAGGATCCGTCCCGAAAACCGTTCGGGGAGGACGGGCCCTGCTGGTGGAGGGCCCGGGATGCGATCGAAGCGGTGGAGAGGTCGGGCCGAGGAGCGCGTAGGGCGACCGCGATCAAGACCGAGACCTCCCTCGACACATTGCTCAACGACTACCTGTTGCTCCGTGACACCTTGATCTTCGGTTTCGACGACAGCGATGCCCGCATCGCGCTCGGGTTGCTCTCGGGGCGGACCCAGACCGACCTGGCCGGAGAGTTGGGGATCAACAAGAGCTCGGTGAGCCGACGGGCCAACAGCCACGGGATCCTCGCCCTGGTCGAGGCGAGGGGCGTCGGCTCGCCGCGGCTCGAGGAGTGGTGATGAGCTGGGAGTCGATGGTGATCGTGGGGGTGGGCGGCCTGCTCCTGACCCTGCCCTCCAACTGGGCGGTGAGACGGGTGCTGCGCATGGCCCGGCACGAGGCCCCGCAGAGCGAGAACAAGGCGGGCCGCTGGATCGGGGCCCTCGAGCGCCTCCTCATCTACGTCCTGGTGCTGATCGGCGCCGCCGCCGCCGCAGGGCTGGTGGTGGCGGCGAAGAGCATTCTCAGGTTCCCCGAGATCAGCCAGAAGCCGGCGGCCATCGACCCCGAGTACGTGTTGATCGGATCGCTGGCCAGCTGGCTCCTGGCTTTTACCGTCGGCGCCCTGGTGGCGGCGGCGATCTGACCGGGCCCGCTCAGCCCTTGTAGCCCGAAGCCCGGGCTGCCTGCCCCTGTCTCTCCGCTTTCTGCTTGGCCGTCTCCCGGCTCTTCTTCTTCCCGGCCTCGTAATGGTACTTCTTGCCCGAGTCGCCCCACTGGTAGTAGGGCCCTTTGCCGTCCTTGCCCCGATGCACCGGTGCCATGAGTCGGTCCTCCTTTCCTGGATGATCCGGCTTTCCCCGGGCTGCCGGGAGCCCAAACCAACCGGGGTTTGGGATCCCGGCCCGAGGGGTAACCACAGCCGATGCCAGGACCCACCGAGCCGGGTCGCTCGATCCCGGACTTCAGCCTTCCCGCCAGCACGGGCCAGACCCTGGGACTCGAGTCGTTCCGGGGCAAGACGCCACTCGCCATCTTCTTCCTTCCCGGGATCCAGAGCGAGACCGATCTGGCCGTGCTCCGGCGCTACGACTCACACCTCGCCGATTTCGGCAGCCAGCGATCACAAGTGCTGGGGGTGGTGGTGGAGAGGGCGAGGACGGTGCGCGATCTGGCCGACTCGATGGACCTGCATCTACCCGTCCTCGCCGACGCATCAGGGTCGATGACCCGTGACTTCGGTGTGGCCGAGCCGGACGGCCGCCCCCGGCACGCCCTCATCGTCTCCGACAAGGAGGGGAACCTGGTCCGCCGGTTCGACCCCGCTCCGCTCGAGGATCAGGTCGAGGTTGCGCTGGCCACGGTTGGGGGGCTGGGCTCCAAAACCCTCGACGGCAACGACTAGCCGTTCAGCGCCTGAACACGATCGTCCCGTCGCGATCCTCCTGGCGAAGACGACCCGTGATCTTCAGGTGCTCGAGGTGGGAGACCGTCTCCAGGAAGGCAAGGCGGGACTCCAGCGGGGTCAGGTTGGGCCGGAACGACTCGAGCATCACTTCCCACGCGGTCGAGTCCCGCTCCCGAACCAGACGGGCCATGTCGAGCAGACGCCGATCATGGTGGAGCAGGATCTGGCGCGCTCTGTCGTCTCCCTGGTCGACGAGGGTCCCGTGTGCCGGGTAGGTCAGCTCGATGCCGATGGCCAGCAGCTTGCGCAGCGACGACATGTAGTCGCCGAGAGGATCGCCCAGGTCCTCGTCCCACATGATCACCGGCGAGATCCGGGGCAGGATGTGGTCGCCCGAGAACAGGACCCCGGTCTTCGAGTCGAGAAGACAGATGTGGGCCGGCTCGTGGCCCGGGGTGTGGACCACCTCCAGCCACCGCCCACCGCCGATCTCGATCCGCTCTCCGTCGGCGACGGTGTGATCGGGGGGGTCGATGAGAGGCATGTAGTCGGGGCGATTGGCCAGGTCGGCCGTGGCCGATTCCAGCAGCCGATCGGGGACACCATGAGTGTGGCCGATGCGGAGCAGGCGGTCGACGTAGCCGGGGGTGTCGTTGTACCGGTCGACCAGCTTGGCCGCCCGTTCGTGCATCACGAACCGACATCCCCACTCCCGGACCAGCCGCGCCGACATCCCGACATGGTCGAGATGGAGATGGGAGACGACCAGGGTGTGCACCGCCGTCTCGTCCAGGCCGAGAGTCCGAAACCCGTTCCGGAGCGCCTCCCGGCCCGGCTCCCAGTCGGTCCCGCAGTCCAGGAGCAGCAACCCGTCGCCCGCCTCCACCGCATAGGTGTTGACCCAGGCCGGGCTCTTGAAGGGGAGCGGCGCCGGGATGAGATGGATCCCGTTCCCCAACGACTCGGGTTGGGGGATGTTCATCCGTGCTCGACTGGGTCCTTGATCCCGAAGGTGATGTCGAGGGTGACGGTGAACAGGGTGGGCACTCCCGAGTCGTCCACCTTGCCGCCCACCTCGACGATCTCGAAGCCCTGGATGTCGGAGATGGTTGTCGCCGCCCGGGCCAGCACCGTGCGCACCGCGTCCTCGATCGAGTCGGCGGCCTGACCGGTGAGCCGGATGGTCTTGGTGATCGATGACATCGCGCTCCTCCTCGCTGTGAAGCTGGCTAGCTCTGTTCCGGGTCAGTCCAGGGGCCGACGCCGTAGAAGCGGGCCACCTCGACATGGATGACGAACCCGTCGGGGAAGTCCCGTTGCGGGAACCTCTCTCCGGGGCCGATGTAGGCGTTGGCCAGGTGGTCCATCACCTCGAGCGCCCCTCCGGTGCTGATCCGGGCCGTGCCCTGGGCGACCAGATAGGGATGAAGCCCCGGACCGGTGTGCTGGTTCGCCTGCAAGGAGATCGTGATCCTTGGATCGCGCCGCAGCGAGTCCAGCTTGTGCTGGTCGAAGAAGGTGGCCCAGACCAGCTCGTCGCCGTCGGCACCGACCCAGGCCAGGGTGACATGCGGGGTCCCGTCCGAGTCGAGGGTGACCACATGGCCGAGCGGGCCGGTGGCCAGGAAGTCGCGCACCGATTCCGGGACGGGGGTCATCGGCGGGGATCCTACGCCACCTCTCGGTTGGCCCAGCCCGGAGTTAGGGTCGCGCCGATGCGACGGGCTCTCCTTGTCGTCACCGCGACGGTGCTGGCCGGGTGCTCGGTTCTCGCCGGCGATCCGACCACGACATCGGCCCCGGGCCCGGCGACGACCAGCGCGCCGACCACGGTCGCCCCGACCACCTCGACCGTTGTCACCACGACCACCATGGCCACAACGACCACCACCAACCCCTATGCCCGTCCCGACTGGCTCGGGACCAGGCTGCTCCCGCTTCGACCCGACGAGTTCGGGGAGGTGCAGCCGACCCCTCCCGAGCTCCGGGACCGTCGGCTGGAGACCCTCGATCTGCTGCCTCCGCCGCCCGACGACGAGTTCTTCGCGACCATCGGGCCGATACCGCCGGAGGTGCTGGCCCGGTCGAGCTGGGTCCCGGAGTGCCCGGTCACCCTCGACGAGCTGTCGTACCTGACCATGAGCCACTTCGGGTTCGACCAGCGTTTCCACACCGGGGAGATGATCGTCAACGCATCCGTGGCCGAGGACGTGGTCGAGGTGTTCCGCAAGCTGCACGAGGCGCGGTTCCCCATCGAGCAGATGCGGGTGATCACCAAGGAGGAGATCGACGCCCATCCCACCGGCGACTGGAACGACACCACCTCGTTCGTGTGCCGACCCGCAGTGGGGTCGACGTCATGGTCACAACACGCCTTTGGCACCGGGATCGACATAAACCCGTTCCACAACCCCTACCTGAAGGGCGATCTGGTCCTTCCCGAGCTGGCCTCGGCATATGTCGACCGCGACGACGTGAGAGTGGGCATGATCGTTCCCGGTGACGTCGCCACCGAGGCGTTCGCCGAGATCGGGTGGGGCTGGGGCGGGCATTGGAGCTCGCTCAAGGACTGGATGCACTTCTCGCTGAGCGGAAGATGAGCGGGCTCGGCACGGACGGGAGCCGCCCGGGAATTAGTGAAGCCCCCACAAGCCGGAACCGAAGTTCCTACCCGTAGGGGCTTCGTTGCGAATAATAGCGATCTGGACGCCCGTGTCGAATCATCGCGAAAATTTCTCTTAGCTCGCACACGAGCCGACTGTCAGTCGAGGCAGAAGGTCTGCACCAGAGCCACCACGCCGGTGACCCCGCGTGCTTCGAATGCGAGCAGTGCGGCTTCGGCGTCGGCCTCTGTCTCGAAGTAGACGCTCACGGTCAGGGTGCCGTCCGGCATGCCCAACGCGGCTTCGGCGCCTTCGTCGCAATCGGTGGGACCGGTGGCATAGCCGGCGTCTTCTGCAGCCTGTATCGCCTCGGTCAGGGCAGGGTCGTTCACATTGTCCGATCCGGCCAGAACCACCACCCACGCGTCGCCGCCGTGTTCCAGTGATTCCCGCTCCGGGGGGAAACCGGGCAGATCGGTGGTGGTGGGCTCGGGGGGAGCGGTTGTCGTGGTGGAGGGCAGGGTGGCGGTCGGCTCCGGGCTGGTGGTGGCGAGCGTGCTTCCCGCCGTGGTGGGCGGGGTGGTGCTCGTTGCCGTGTCGACGGTGACGCAAGCGGCCAGTGTCAGGATCAGGGCAAGGGCTGATGCGAGTCTGCTCATCGAGGGCACTGTGACAGGTCCTGTTACCAATGCCTGCGATGCATCGAACATGTGTTCGATATAGTGCGCCGGGTGAGCGGGTATGCCGAACTGCACTGTCACACCAACTTCTCCTTCCTCGACGGGGCGTCCCATCCCGAGGACCTGGTGGAACGGGCGGTCGAGCTCGGCTACGAGGCGCTGGCGGTCACCGACCACGACGGCTTCTACGGTGTGTCCCGGTTCTGGCAGGCGGCCAAGGAGACCGGTCTTCCCGCCATCTACGGGGTGGAGGTCGGTCTCGAGCCCGAGCCTTCGGGCCCTCCCGACCCGGTGGCCGCCGCCCAGGAGTGGGACCAGCATCGTCATGCCCGGAGCAAGGGCGGGCAGGGCAGGCTGCGTCGGGGACGCAGTGTTCGCGCCCACGGGACCAAGCCGACCAATCTCCCCGAGACCGATCATCTGGTCCTGCTCGCCGGCTCGCCGGATGGCTACCGGAGTCTCTCCAATCTGGTGACCCGGGCCCAGATGCGGGGAGAGAAGGATCATCCGGTCTATGTCTGGGAGGACCTGGCCGAGGCGGCGCACAACACCGACATCCATGCCCTGACCGGGTGTCATGCCGGTGCGGTGCCCAAGGCGGCAGCCCGGCACGACCTGGGGGCGACCATCCGGGAGGCGTCGCGGCTCCGCGAGCTGTTCGGGACCCGGCTCCATCTCGAGTTGTGGCATCACGGCATGCCCGAGGACGACCCCCGCAACGACCTGATGTGGGAGGTCGCCCAGAAGCTGTCCCTCCCCACCGTGGCCACCAACCAGGTGCACTATCACGACCGACGTGACGCCGACCTCTCCGAGGTGCTGGCCGCCATCGGAGGGAGACGGACCCTTGCTGTCGCCGACGGGTTTCGCCCCGCCAGCGACGAGCGGTACCTCAAGCACCCGGTCGAGATGGCCCGTCGCTTCGGCCGCTACCCGGGTGCAGTGGCACGGAGCGGCGAGCTGGGCCGGCGTCTCGCCTTCGACCTGGGGCTGGTGGCGCCCAACCTCCCCGATTTCCCCATGCCCGGCCACTTCCGCGACGAGATGGACTATCTCCGTCATCTCACCTGGGAGGGGGCGCGAGACGTCTATGCGGGAAGCGACGACGGGATCGACCCCCGGGCCCGTCGTCGGCTCGAGCACGAGTTGGACATCATCGAGCGTCTCGGCTTCCCCGGTTACTTCCTGGTGGTCAAGGACATCGTCGACTTCGCCCGCTCCCAGGACATCTACTGCCAGATCCGGGGCTCGGGGGCGGACTCGGCGGTGTGCCGCTGTCTCGGTCTGACCCGGGTCGACCCGATCCGGCTCCATCTCCCCTTCGAGCGATTCCTCTCCGAGGAGCGGGGGCGGCCCCCCGACATCGACATCGACTTCGAGGCCGACCGGCGCGAGGAGGTGATCCAGTACTGCTATCGGAAGTACGGGCGGGAGCGGGCGGCGATGGTGGCCAACGTGATCACCTATCGGGCCAAGTCGGTGCTGCGGGACGTGGCCAAGACCTTCGGGTTCACCCAGGCCCAGGTCGACGGGTTGTCCAAGTACGTCGACACCCGGGACCCGGGCCAGATCCGTCTCGACAGCCCGCTTCCCGAGGGGATGACCGCCGAGATGATCTACGACATCTGCTGGCGTCTCGACGGGTTCCCCCGCCATCTCGGGATCCACTCCGGGGGGATGGTGATCGCCGACCGCCCCCTGTGGCAAGTGGTGCCGCTGGAGTGGGGGAGGCTGGAGGGGCGGACCGTGCTCCAGTGGGACAAGGACGACTCGGCGGCGGTGGGGATCGTCAAGTTCGACCTGCTCGGGCTGGGAATGCTCAACGCCCTCCACCTGGCCCACGACCTGATCGTGGACACCCACGGGGTCGACATCGACCTGGCGACGATCCCCCAGGAGCAGGCCATCTACCGCTCCATCACCCGTTCCGACACAGTGGGT
>DASUSU010000027.1:0-3675 GCA_036374915.1 Acidimicrobiia bacterium
TGGGGGATCTCCCGTGAGGAGCTCGACCAGCTCGCCCTCGAGTCGCACCGCCGGGCGGCGCAGGCCACCGAGGAAGGTCGGTTCGAGGGTCAGGTCGTCCCGGTCGGGGTGGCCGGCGAGAACGGGAGGACGGAGACGGTGACCCGGGACGAGGGGATCCGTTGGGACACCTCGCTGGAGAAGCTCGCCGCCCTCCAACCCGCCTTCAAGAGCGACGGTGTGATCACCGCGGGCAACTCGTCGCAGATCTCCGACGGCGCAGCCGCCCTTCTCATCATGTCCGAGGAGAAGGCCCGGGCCCTCGGACTCGAGCCCAAGGCTCGTTTCGTCGCTTTCGCCATGGCCGGGGTCGACCCGGTCACCATGCTCACCGGGCCGATACCGGCCACCGAGAAGGTGCTGCAACGGGCCGGTCTCGGCATCGACGACATCGACCTGTTCGAGGTGAACGAGGCGTTCGCATCGGTGACGGTGGCGTGGCGGATGGAGCACGGCGGGTCCGATCCGATGGCTCTCTGGGAGCGGACCAACGTCAACGGTGGCGCCATCGCACTCGGTCACCCGCTCGGCGCATCCGGGGCGCGGCTGCTCACCACGCTGGTCTGGGAGCTGGAGCGGACCGGTGGCCGCTACGGGCTGCAGACCATGTGCGAGGGCGGCGGCATGGCCAACGCCCTGATCCTCGAGAGGCTGTGAGCGGATTGCGCTCATAGCTCGAGATGGTCTCACCAGCCGATCTGATCCTCCATTCAGGCAAGCTCTGGGACGGCCGGGCGATCGATGGGGGCCAGGCGCTGGCGGTGGCAGGAGGCAAGATCCTGGCCGCCGGGGCCAATCACGAGGTGGAGAGACACCGCTCCGAGCACACCCGGTCGATCGATGTGGACGGACGGCGGATCATGCCCGGGCTCATCGACTCCCACATCCACATGGTGCGGGGCGGGCTCCGCTGGAACGTCGATCCCCGTTGGCACGATCTGAGCTCGCTGAGCGAAGGTCTCGACAGGCTCGCCCGGGCCGGGGAAGGTCGCGACCGGGCCGAATGGGTCGCGGTGGCAGGCGGGTGGAATCCGGACCAGTTCACCGAGAAGAGAGCGCCCACCCGTCGCGAGTTGGACGAGGCGTCGCCCGAGCATCCGGTGTTCGTGCAGCGGAACTACATCGAGGCCTTCGTCAACACCCGGGCGCTGGAGTCGATGGGTTGGATTGGTGCCGGCGCACCGGACTGGGTGGAGCACGATCCCGAGTCGGGTGAGCCGACGGGCAGAGTGGTCGGGGTCGCCGCCCTCCAGGCGCTCGGCCAGCAGTTGTCCCCGCCTTCGGACCAGGAGCAGGTCGATGGGACCAGGGCAATGCTCCGCGAGCTCAACCGGGTCGGTCTCACCGGGGCCATCGACGCAGGCGGCTTCAGGATGACGCCCGAGGCGTATCGCCCCATCACCGACCTGTATCGGAACGGAGAGGGCGGGTTCCGTGCCCGCCTCCTGGTCGGGGCCAGCCAGCCCGGAGACGAGGCTGGCGAGCTGGAGCGGTGGATGGGGATGGTGTCGCCGGGCTCCGGCGACGAGCTGCTCCGCTACCTGGGCGCGGGCGAGGTCGTCCTCTTTCCCGCCCACGACATGGAAGGGCTCGATCAGCGCGACATCACCGGGGAGACGGGCCGACTCACCGAGATCTCCCGCAAGCTGGTCGATGCCGGCTGGCCTCTCCACATTCATGCCATCCTCGATCGGTCGGTCGGCACGATCCTCGACGCCTGGGAACAGCTTGGGCGTGACGACGACCTGGCCGACCTTCGCTTCACCATCACCCACGCCGACCAGGCTGGCGTGGAGAACTTGCAGCGAATCCGGGACATCGGAGTGGGGCTGAGCGTCCAGAACGGGATGGCCTTCCGTGGCCGGGACTCCATTGCGAGCTGGGGTGAGGATCTGGTGCGGAGGTCGCCGCCGTTGCGGACCATGGTCGACTTGGGAATCCCGCTCGGCGCCGGCACCGACGGCACGGTGGTCTCCTCGTACAACCCTTGGGCCTGCATCTGGTGGATGGTGTCGGGTGAGAACCGAGACGGCTCGCCGACCCGGGTCGAAGAACAGCGGCTCACCCGTGACGAGGCGCTCCGCCTCTACACCAGGGGCAGCGCCTGGTTCTCCTTCGAGGAAGACACACGGGGCAATCTCCGTGTCGGGAGTGATGCCGATCTCGTTGTCCTCTCCGCAGATCCGCTCACCGTGCCCGAGCACGACATCCCGAACATCGAATCGGTGCTCACCGTCGTCGGAGGTCGGATCGCTCACGTCTCCGGTTTCCCGATCGGGGCGGATCTATAACCTGCCGCCCATGGAGAAGACTGCGCTCAGCCCCACGACACTTCCGCCCGCCCCCGGCTACTCGCAGATAGTCAAGGTGTCGGGGGGTACCACCATCTATATCGCCGGTCAGGTCGCCTGGGACGAGGAAGGCAAGCTGGTGGGCGAAGGAGACTTCGAGGCCCAGGCCCGCCAGGTGTACAGGAATCTGGTCACCGCCCTGGCCGAGGCGGGAGCGACACCGTCGGACCTGGTCAGGGTGGGGATCTACGTCGTCGACCATGGCCCGGACAAGCTGAAGGTGATCCGGAGTGTCCGGGACGAGATCTTGAATGTCGACCCACCTCCGGCCAGCACCCTGCTCGGCGTGGAGCGTCTCGCCCTTCCCGATCTCCTCATCGAGGTCGACGCCATCGCCGTGGTGGAGTGATCGACAGCCAACGTTATGCACTGCGTCAGGTATCCGTGACGCCCTGCATTAGGAAGGGCTAAAGCCCCAGGTAGGCCTTGCGGAGACGTTCGTCTTGTTCCAGGTTGGTGGCGGTGCCTTCGCCGACCACCCTGCCCTCCTCCAGGACATAGCCGCGGGCGGCGAGGTCGAGGGCTTCCACTGCGTTCTGCTCGACGAGGAGGATGGAGACGCCGGTGGCGTTGATCTCCCGGAGCACGTCGAAGATGCTCTCCACCACGATCGGGGCCAGCCCCAGCGACGGCTCGTCGAGGAGCAGCAATCGGGGCTGGGCCATCAGCGCCCGGCCGATCGCCAGCATCTGCTGCTCGCCACCACTGAGGGTGCCCGCCACCTGCCTTGCCCGCTCCCGGAGCCGGGGGAAGATCGTGTACACCGAGTCCAAGGCTTGGTCGTGGCCGGGTCTCGCCGTGACCGGATAGGAGCCGATGTCGAGGTTCTCCAGCACCGTCATCTTGGGGAATATGCGCCGGCCTTCGGGCACCAGTGCCACCCCGTGGTCGATCACCCGATGCGGAGCCAGGGTGGTCAACTCGACGCCGTCGAAGCCGACCGAGCCCGACCAGGCGGGGAGCACTCCGGCGATGGCGTTGACCAGGCTGGTCTTCCCCGCGCCGTTGGGGCCGAGGATGGTGACGATCTCACCGTCGCCCACCGACAGCGAAACGTCGTGCAGCGCCTGCGCCTTGCCGTAGCCGGTCGCGAGCCGTTCAACCTGGAGCATGGCGTCTCTTCGTCCCCAGATAGGCGGCGACCACCGCCGGATCGGACATCACCTTACGTGGCTCGCCCGTGGCCACCACCCGACCCTGGTCGAGGACCACGATCCGGCTGGACAGGGCGGTGATCGCCCGGATGACGTGCTCGACGATGACCAGAGTGATCCCCCGGTCGTTG
>DASUSU010000028.1:0-8379 GCA_036374915.1 Acidimicrobiia bacterium
CGTCGACACCGCCAACTCCTCCACCTGCACCCCGGCCACGGAGCGGAGATAGCGCACCTTCTCGGTCGGGGCCGAGGTCTTGTCGTAAGCCGACCACAACGCCTGGTACTCCGGGGCGCCGCCGTGATGTGAGTAGACCGAGAGGGCGGCAGTGCACACCTCGGGATCGAGGTGCTCGCCGGCGAGGACCCGGGCTGCCACCTGTCTCGCCTTGCTCATCGTGGCCGGATCGTTGCCCAGGTTGCCCAGGGCGGCGATGAGATCGCCGCGCAGCTTGCGGGTCAGGTCGCTCTCGTCACCGTCGCCCTCCCATCCCAGTCGCTCCAGGGCGGGAGTCACCAAATCCCGAACGTACGCCTCGAAGGCGGGCCGGGTCTCCTCTGCGAGGGCGTGATGCTCGAGGGCGCGAAGCCCGCCGATGATCACCGACCAGATGGCGTGCTCGGTCTCCTCACCGAACTTGCCGACCAGGTCGAGGAAGTTCGAAGCCGGGACCTGGGCGGATCGAACCATGGCCCAGGTGTCGGACACCAGGCTGTAGCGCTCGATGTCGTCGAGGGTGTCGAGATTCCCGAGAAGGGCGGCGAACAGGTCCTCCGAGTAGCGGGTCCGGTAGAAACCGTGCCCCCCGGCGTTGGCCACCATGTAGCCAACCCGGCCCTCCACAGGTATCACCATCTCGTCCTCGGTGAGCAGCACCTTCTGCTGGTACGGCCGACCGTCGACGACGCCACGCAGCTGGACCGGGACGTCCCAGATCGTGGTGTCGGTCTCGTCGGGGATGGCGAGGAAGCGACGCTGGCTCAGCTTCACCCCGCCGGGCACCACCTCCACGTCGATCTGGGGGAAGCCGCGCTGGTAGACCCAGGTGTCCATGATCTCGCCGACCGGCCACTGCGACGCCCCGTCCAGACCCTCCCAGAGGTCACTGGTGACGGTGTTGGCGTACTCGTGCTTGCGCAGGTAGTTGCCCACCCCGGTGCGAAACTCCTCCTCGCCGATGAACTGCTCGATCATCCGGAGGACAGCCGACCCCTTGCCGTAGGTGATGGCGTCGAACATCTCGTCGACCTCGGCGGGGGAGTTGACCTCGAACTCGATCGGTCGTGTGGTGGCGAGCTGGTCGGTGCCCATTGCCCAGGGGATCTCCAGGTTGGCGAAGGCCAGCCATCGCTTCCATTCCGGCTTCTTGGCGTCGGTCGCCTTCAGCTCCATGAAGCTGGCGAAGGCCTCGTTGAGCCATGCCCCCTCCCACCATTTCATGGTGACCAGGTTGCCGAACCACTGGTGGGCGATCTCGTGGCCGATCACGTCGAGACAGGCCTGGAGCTCGCCCTGGCTCGCCTTGGCCTCGTCGAGGACCAGGTAGGCGTCGCGGTAGGTGATCAGCCCCACGTTCTCCATGGCGCCGGCGGCGAAGTCGGGGATGGCGATGTGGTCGAGCTTCTGCTCGGGATATGGGATCCCGTAGTAGTCGGAGAGATACTCGAAGCAGAATGCCGCGTTGTCGAGGGCGGCGGCGGTCAGGTGGAGATTGCCCTTGGGGACGATGACCCGGATCGGCGTGCCCCGCACCACCACCGGGTCGGTGGCCTGGAACGGGCCGACGATGAAGGCGAGCAGATAGGTCGACATCTTCATCGTCGGGGAGAACTCGAATCGGACCCGGCCGTCGTCGAGACGGGTCCGGCCCACCTCGGCCCCGTTGGAGTACGCCTCCAGCCCGTCGGCAACGGTCATCGTCGTCTTGAAGGTGGCCTTGAGGTCGGGCTCGTCCCAGCAGGGGAAGACCCGGCGGGCGTCGGTCGACTGGCATTGGGAGGTGGCGATCACGTGCTCGACCCCGTCCTGGTCCCGGTAGATCGACCGGTACAGCCCGCGGAGTTGGTCGTTGATCGACCCGGTGTAGGTGATGTCGAGGTCGTAGGTCCCCGGCTGGGCCGGGTGCGCCAGGGTTAGCGTCGCTCGCTCGTACTCGTCGTCGTGGGCCACCCCGGTGACCTCGATCTCACCGTCTTCGCTCCGGAGCACGATCGTCTTCATGTCGATCTCGGCGCAGTTGAGGACGATCGCGTCGAGGGTGTCGGTCACCCCGATCTTGATCGATACCGACCCTTCGAATGTGAACGTGTCGAGGTCCGGCTCGAGATGGAGGTCATAGTGGACCGGGATCACATTTCGAGGCAGACGGAAGGTGTTGTCGGACAATTGGCCCCTCGCGCTTGGTGGAGCGGTGGATGGTAACGAGCCGCCGTTTGAAGGGAACCGGGTTTGCCTCCACGGTCGGGCTGACATTGATCAACGCGATCAGCCGCTTACCCTGACGTCCGTGAATGATCATTCGACGATCCTGGTCGCCGTTCACGGCCCCGACGGCCCGGGCATCTCGGCGGGGCTGATGTCGGTGCTGGCCGACGCCGGCGTGGAGATATACGACGTGGAGCAGATCGTGGTCCGCGGTCGGCTCACCCTCAACGTCCTGGTCGGCGTCTCCGGGGAGAGGGCGACGATTCGGGATCTCCTCTTCTTCGGCTGGGAGCGAGGGCTCAACGTCGAGTTCGAGAAGGTCGAGGACACTCCGACTCCGACTCGTCCCATGTCGATCGTGACCCTGATCGGAATGAGCGTCGGACCGGCCGACTTCGGCGCCGTGGCGGCGGCGATCGCCGAAGCGGGGGGGAACATCGATCGCATCTACCGGCTCTCCCGCTACCCGGTGGTCAGCTACGAGTTGGCGGTCAGCAACGGCAACCTCGACCAGATGCGGGAGAACCTGGTCAAGGCGGCGGCCGCCCTCCCCATCGACGTCGCCATCCAGCGGGACGGCCTGGAGCGGCGGGGCAAGCGCATGGTGATCATGGATGTCGACTCCACCCTGATCCAGGACGAGGTGATCAACCTCCTCGCCCGGGAGGCCGGGGTCGAAGAACGGGTCTCGGAGCTGACCCACCTGGCCCTGACCGGCGCCATCGATTTCGAGCAGTCGCTTCGGGAACGGGTCAGCCTGCTCAAAGGCCTCGACCAGACCTCAATCACCAGGGTCCACGAGAACATCACGTTGACCAGCGGGGCACGCACCTTCATCCGGACCTTGAAGCGGCTCGGCCTGGTCACGGCGATCGTCTCCGCCGGGTTCACACGATTCACCGATGTCCTCGCCGCCGACCTCGGGATCGACTACGCGCTGTCCAACACCCTGGAGATGGTGGACGGCCATCTCACCGGCGACTTGGTCGGCGAGTTCGTCGACGGCCCTCGCAAGGCGAGGTTCCTCAGAACCATCGCCGAGGCCGAGGGCATCCCCCTCTCCCAGGTGGTTGCGGTGGGCGACGGGGCAAACGATCTCGAGATGTTGGCCACCGCAGGGCTGGGCATCGCGTTCAATGCCAAACCGGTGGTGAAGGAGCAGGCGGACACGGCGATCTCGGTGCCCTACCTCGACGCCATCCTGTTCACGATGGGCATCCGGCGCCAGCACGTGGAGGAGGCCGACGAGGCCGATCCCTTCTTCGAGGTCGGGGAGCGGATCGAGGTCCCCGATCTGCCCCCGATCTGACCCGGTCTTCTGTCTCTGGGATCAGACGTCGATGGTGCCCCCGACGACGGTGACGGTGGCGACTCCGACCCAGACCGAGCCCTGGTCGTCGCGGTCGATGTGGATCCGGCCGGTGCGGCGAAGACAGGTCCCCTGGCCGGCGACATAGGGGACGTTGACCCGGTCGGTGTCGAGCATCCACTGGGCGATCGATGCGTTCAGGCTCCCGGTCACCGGGTCTTCGCTCATCCCACCCCCGCCGGTGGCGAAGAACGCCCGCACCTCGTAGACCGGATCGGAGCCGTCCGGGTAAAAGCCGACCACACCGACGTCCAGCCCGGTTTGGGTCTCGAAGCGGGAGAAGTCGGGCTCGAGACTCAGGACACTGTCGGCGTCTCCCAGGAGCAGCCCGACCCAGCCCGGTCCGTTGTCCACCCAGGAGCTGTCCACGATCTCCTCGTCCTCCACACCGAGGGCCCGGGCCACCCCCCGCAGGAACTCGGGGTCGACCGGGCCGGAGCGAAGGAGAGGCGGGGCGGCGAAGGCGAGTCTCTCCCCGCGGCGAATCGGGATCATGCCCACCCCGCACTCCTGGACGACCCTGTCCGGCCGCTGCGGGCTGCCCCCGCTCGACAGCCAGACGTGACAGCTGCCTAGCGTCGGGTGACCAGCGAAAGGCAGCTCGCCGGCCAGGGTGAAGATTCGCACCCGGTAGTCGGCCTCGGCCGTGCTCGGTGGGAGGAGAAACGCCGTCTCCGACAGGTTCATCCATCGAGTGATCGCCTCCATCTCATCGGTCCCCAGCCCTTCCGAGTCGACCACCACCGCAAGTGGGTTGCCCGAAACCGGCCCTCGACCGAATACATCCACCTGCTGGAAGCGCCGCTTCACGACAGCTTCACCATTCGTGGTGGAAGAACTCGCCCCGTGGCTTGTCGACCCGCTCGAAGGTGTGGGCCCCGAAGAAGTCCCGCTGCGCCTGGATCAGGTTGGCGGGGAGACGCTCCGATCGCATGGCGTCGAAGTAGGCGAGAGCGCTGGAGTAGGCCGGGACCGGGATGCCGGCATCCACCGCCGCCGACACCACCTGTCGCCACGGGCTCTCGGCCTCTTTGAGGGCGGCAATGAAAAACTCGTCCTCGATCATGTCGGGCAGGTCGCGTTTCCGCCGATAGGCCGCGGTGATGTCTTCGAGGAAGTCGGCCCGGATGATGCACCCCGCCCGCCAGATCGAGGCGATCGTGCCCAGATCGAGGTCCCACGCGTACTCCTCGGAGGCGGCGCGCATCAGTCGAAAACCCTGGGCGTAGGAGATGATCTTGGAGGCGTAGAGGGCGGCCTCGACGTCGTCGCTGCCGGTGCCGTTCATCGAGCCGAGCGGGGAGTCGTAGATGCCCGCCGCTCTTCTCCGGGCTCCGGGGTCGGAGCTGACGATGCGTGCGTACACCGCCTCGCCCACCAGTGTCGTCGGCTGGCCCAGTTCCATGGAGGAGATCACGGTCCACTTCCCGGTGCCCTTCTGCCCGGCGGCGTCGAGGATGAGATCGACGATCGGGCTGCCCTCGAGGTCGGTGGCCAGGATCTCGCTGCTGATCTCGATCAGGTAGGAGCGGAGCCTTCCCTGGTTCCACCCGGCGAAGACCTTGGCCATCTCGCCCGGGCTCATCCCCATCCCCCGTCGCATCAGGTCGTAGGCCTCGGCGATGACCTGCATGTCGCCGTATTCGATCCCGTTGTGCACCATCTTGACGAAGTGACCGGCGCCTCCGGGACCGATCCACTCGGCGCACGGTTTCCCGTCCGGCGCCTTGGCCGCGATCGCCTTGAGCATGGGCTCGACCTGCCGCCACGCCTCCTCACTGCCCCCGGGCATGATCGACGGCCCGTGACGGGCTCCCTCCTCCCCTCCGCTCACACCCATCCCCAGATAGTGGAGACCTCGGGACTCGACCAGCGACTGGCGGCGAGTGGTGTCGGCGTAGAGGGAGTTGCCCCCATCGATGATGATGTCGCCTTCCTCGAGATGCTCGAACAGCGATTCGATGACCAGGTCGACCGGGCTTCCCGCGGTGACCATGATCAGCACCACCCGAGGCCTGGCCAGCATGCCGACCATCTCCTCGATGGTGTAGGCGGGGGATATGCCCAGGCCGTCGGCCTCGCCGGTCATGAACTCCTCGGTGACCGAGCCCGTCCGGTTGAAGACGACCACCTGATATCCGTTGTCGGCCAGGTTGAGAGCGAGATTGGCCCCCATCACCCCGAGACCGACGACGGCGATGTCTCCCTGGCCTCTCATGGATGGGCGAGGCTAGTTGTGTCGTCGATTTGGCACCGATCCGTGCCCGAGGTTTAGGCTCGCCCGCCGTGGCAACGAGGATCGGGGTCGACGTTGGCGGCTCCGGGGTCAAAGCCGGGGTCGTCGACATAGAAGCAGGGAAGCTGGTCAGTGACCGACTTCGGGTGGACACACCCGAACCGTCGACGCCGTCGGCCGTGGTGGCCGTGGTCAAGGATCTGGTCGATCGGCTCGACGAGCCGGGCACCATCGGGATCGGGTTTCCCTCCGTCATCCGCCACGGCGTGATCTACACCGCCAACAACATCGACCGGTCATGGATCGGGGTCAACGCCCTCGAGATGTTCCAAGACGCCACCGGGCGGGAGGTCAGGCTCCTCAATGACGCGGATGCCGCCGGGGTGGCCGAAAGCCGCTTCGGGGCGGCCAGGGACGTGGCCGGCGTGGTGCTGGTCCTCACCTTTGGGACCGGTATCGGCAGTGCAGTGCTCCTCGACGGGAAGCTGATACCGAACACCGAGGCGGGTCAGCTCGAGCTGAACGGGGCGCGTCCTGCCGAGCAGAAGTACTCGGCCAAGGCCCGCCGCAACGAGAACCTGAGCTGGGACGAGTGGGGGGCGAGGGCACGGGAGTTCATCATCCTGGCCAATGAGGTGTTCAACCCGGACCTGATCGTCATCGGCGGCGGGGTCTCCAAGTTCTGGGACGAGTTCGCCTCCTACGTCACCTTCGACGACATCGACACCAGACGGGCGGCGCTGGCCAACAACGCAGGGATCATCGGCGCCGCCGCCATGGCCTTCAGCGGCTGAACTGGTCGAACTGGGCCCGGGATGTCTCCGGGACCCTCACCTCGAGGATCGTCCCGTTGTCGTCGTGTTTCTCCTCGATCACCTCGCCCACCCGGTGCACTGCGGCGACCAGGTCGCCCCGGGTGTAGGGGATCTCGAGGGTCATGGTGACCATCGTCTTCTCCACCAGCTCGCCGATCCTCATCAGCAGCTCGTCGAGACCGGACCCGGTCATGGCGGAGACGAAGACCGCCTCGGGGTACAGGTTGGCCAGACGTGTCATCCCCTGCTCACCGATCAGGTCCGACTTGTTGAACACGATCAACTCGGGCAGCTCGGCGGCGCCGATCTCGAGGAGGACCTCGCGCACCGCGGCGATCTGGCCGGCCAGGTCCTCGACCGAGCCGTCGACGACATGGAGGAGCAGGTCGGCCTCGGCCACCTCGGACAGGGTCGACTGAAAGGCCTCGACCAGATGATGGGGGAGACGACGGACGAATCCGACTGTGTCGGCGAGGAGGACGGGTCGCTGATTGGGCAGCTCGAGACGACGCACGGTCGAGTCGAGGGTGGCAAAGAGTCGGTCCTCGACCAGGACACCGGCATCGGTGAGCGCGTTGAGCAGGGTCGATTTCCCGGCATTGGTGTATCCCACGATCGAGACCTGGGGGATCTCGGACCGTCTTCTCGCCTTGCGCTGGGTCTCACGGTGCCCGACCGTCTCCTTCAACTCCCGCTCCAGCTTGGAGATCCGCTGCAGGATGCGGCGGCGGTCGGTCTCCAGCTTGGTCTCACCGGGCCCGCGGGCCAGGACCCCGGCGCCCTGCTGAGACAGGCTGGTGCCCTTGCCCCGGAGCCGGGGCAGGTTGTAGCGGTTCATGGCCAGCTCGACCTGGAGGGCGCCCACCTTGGTGTGGGCATGCTGGGCGAAGATGTCGAGGATCAGCCCTTCCCGGTCGACCACGTCGCAGCCGAACAGCTTTTGCAGGTTGCGCTGCTGGGCCGGGGTGAGCTGGTTGTCGAAGACGACGACGTCGATGTCGAGGGCCTTGGTCAGGGTGGCCAGCTCCTCCGCCTTGCCCGACCCGATGTAGGTGGCCGGATCGATCCGGTTGCGTCGGACCAGCTCCTGGTCGACCGGTTCGGACCCGGCGGTGTCGGTGAGGAGGGCCAGCTCTTCCAGGCTTCGCTCGGAGTCCACGGTGGACATCCCGGGCAGCTCGACTCCGACCAGGAACGCCCGCTGTATGGCGACTTCGAGATCGGTGACGGTGGCGGTCAGCCTGCGACGACGGCGGGAGGCGTGCTCTTGTGTCATGGGGTCCGGAGATCTTCGTCGGTCGTGACCGACGGTGCGGGGTGATTAGGCCGGCTCAGAGGTATTGGCCCTCGTCCCCGACGTGCTCGAGCTCTTCCTCGGCGATGATCTGCGACTCGCGCACCGCGATCACCGGTTTCCCCGACGCCGGCCAGATGAATCGCCAGGCGCCGGTGGGCACCGCCCAGAAGCGCTGGCCGGTCTTGACGTCGAGCAGCGCCAGGGCGTCGTTGCCGTCCTTGGTGCCGATCGGGACGAGAAGACCCGAGCGGGTGGTCGACTCCTCCGGGGCGTGCCCGACCCGCCAGCCAGCCATCACCTTGTAGCCGTTGTCGTGGTAGATCGGGAGCTTCGAGGTGGTCACGTCCCCATCGATTGTAAAGCCAGGTGCCGTCGATCGATAAAGGGGCGCCGTCGCCGCCGCCGGGCGGGCCGA
>DASUSU010000029.1:0-8998 GCA_036374915.1 Acidimicrobiia bacterium
TGGCGGCTGCAACCCGACCAGGTGCATCTGAGACAGATCGGCCAGGTCGACGCGGCGGAGGTCAACACCGTCGTCCACTGGCTGGCCGATCTCGTCCGTGACAATGGGCTGCCCCAGAAGATGCTGATCGTCCACCAGTTCCAGCACCGGATGATCCTCGACCGGGAGACCATCGAGCAGCGACCCGAGCTCCAGCTGGTGATCCAGATGGACGGCCAGGGCCCGATCCCGACCAAGGAAGAGACCTACGCCGTCTTGACCAGCGGGACAGAAGACGCCCATTGGCGATGGGGCTGGAAGAACTTCTTCGACGAGGACTCCCCCGAGACCGCCTCTCCCGCCTTCACCATCGACCGGGAGCCGGTGCCGGTCTTCGTGTCCTACCAGTGAGACCTGGCATGATCCTCGGTTTCCCCTCGAAAGGAACCGATTGACCAGATTCGCCTACTTCTGCGGCCACGAGCAGTGGCATCCCGAGCAGCTGGTCGAGCATGCGGTGATGGCCGAAGCAGCCGGATTCGACGCCGTAGTGGTCTCGGAGCACTTCCACCCCTGGGTTGACGACGTCTCCGCGGCCGGTTTCGCCTTCTCCACGATCGGCGCCATGGCACGAGCCACCGAGAGCCTCGAGTTCATCACCGGGGTGACCACCCCGCTGTTTCGATTCCACCCCGGGGTGGTCGCCCAGGCAGCAGCCACCCTCGACCGTCTCTCCGGGGGAAGGTTCACCCTCGGGGTCGGAACCGGGGAGAACATCAACGAAGGCCCGCTCGGATACGAGTTCCCCGCCTACGCAGAGCGCAACGCGCGCATGGCAGAGGCCCTCGAGATCATGCGGCGTCTGCTCGACGGGGAGAAGCTCACCTTCCACGGCGCCCACTACCGGACCGACCGGGCCCGTCTCTACTCCCCGCCGATGGGTCCGGTGCCGATCCTGATGGCCGCGGGAGGGCCGAAGTCGGCCACCCTCGCCGGCGAACTGGCACAGGGGGTGATCACCTCGGTGAAGGATCCCGCCGAGACCAGGGAAAAGGTGGTCGAGCCGCTCCGGCACGCTGCACGGGAAAAGGGTCGCCCCGACCCGACCGTCCTCGCCACCCGATGGTCGATCTTCGCCGGAACCGACGATGAGGCATGGGAAGCAATCTTCTCGTGGCGTGGGCTGCGCGCCCCGGGGAGACTCGAGGCGGTCGACCCGGCAGAGTTGCGGGAGAGGGCCGACGAGATGCCCCGCGACGAGATCCTCGACCGCTACTCCCGGGTCGGGTCGGCGACTGAGATCGTGAACGCCTATCTCCCTCTGGTCAGCGACCTCGACGCCGACATCGTGACCTTCCAGATGGCATCTTTGGACCAACCGGCCCTGATCCGCATGCTCGGAGACGAGGTCCTGCCCGCCCTGCGCCGGGTCAACTGACCCTGGTGATCAACTCGACCAGCTGGAGGATCCGTTGCACCGCCTCCGGGGACAAGGTCTGATCGGAGGCGGCCACCAGCAGAGAAGGGACGACGTCCTGGAGGGCGACGAGTATCGACCTCGCATCCGGGCTGGAGGAGGCGAGGAGGAGCTCGACGGGCGAGATCATCCCCTCGGCGAGGCCGGCGCCGAAAGAGGCGAACAGGTCGACCCGCTGCCCGTCGAGATCTCGGGTAACGATGAGGCGCTCGACTCCACCCTCCGGCGTCACCCCGACCAGGCTGAACTCGACGCCGCGCTCGGTGACCGTGCCCGCCTCCCTGATGGTCAGCTCCCCGGTCAGCGCCTCGCCGACTCCTTGGGCGAATCCGGTCCAGAAGTTCGCCGCCACCTCCTCGTCGCCGTTCTCCAGGGACTCGGCTATCAATGTCGGCGCCGCGCCCTCGGATATCGAGGCCAGGATCGCCTGACCTGGCACTGCCAGCGATCCGGCTGCGACGAAGTCACCCGCGGCCAGTCGGGAGGCGAGCTCTTCGACCGCGCCCTGGGGGCTGTCGGCACCCGGGCCCAGGGTGGCAGTGGTCCCGGCTCCGTCGTCGGGCCCGCATCCCGCCGCGACCAGCGCGATCAGGAGGAGGAGGGCCTTACCCATCCTGTGCCACCAGCACGGGGATGCGTCCGGTTCGAACCAACGCGTCACGACGTCCCTTCCCGGTGAGCCCGGCGGCGAGCCACAGCCAGACGAGATAGCCCAGACCCACCAACTCGGTCGCCCAGCGCCAGGGGTCGGCCAGAGCCCGCTGCCAGGCGAGCGGCCAGAACGGCGCCTCCCCGGCGGGGAACTCCCATCCGAAGAACGGCCAGAAGAGAACCTCGGGGTCGGTCCACAATCCGTCGAGGAGGATATGGAGCAGCCAGCCGACTCCGAGCGCCATGTAGGCACGGCGCCGTCGGCCCCGCCTGGTGAGCAGCAGCACACCGGTGGCGTACACCGTCGGGGCGAGAAGGGTGTGGAGCCAGAGCTCTCCGGAGGAGTATGTCCCGGCCAGGACCATGGTCCCCAGCGTCAGATCGACGACATCGGGGAGGACGGCACCGGTCAGCAGGAACCTCACGTCGACCTTCGGGTCCCGGAAGATCCAACGGAACAGCCACAGGGTCGCCCCGAGGTGCCAGAACAACATGAGTCAGGCGACGAGCAGCCGCCGGCAGTGGACGCATCGGGGGATCTCGACCGCGAATGCCTCGGCCTGTTCCGCCGGGGAGAGGGCCATGTGACACCCGCCGCACACCCCGTGCTCGAACCGGCCTATGGCCACACCCTCTTTTGATCGCCGGAGCTTCTCGTACATCTCGACCAGATCGTCGGGGACCGGCGCCAGTGCTTCCTTCTTCCGCTCCTCCTTGCGAGCCAGCTCGGCGTCGATCACCTTCCACTCCGCCTTGATCTTGCCTTCGAGCCCGGCCTTCTCCGCGGCGACCGCGGCGGCGCGAGCTTCCAGGTCGGCTTGGTGCTCCCGGGCCGGGTCGAGTCGCTCCAGCATTCCCAGGACCCTCTCCTCGAGTGCCTCCCGCTGACCGTGCAGACTCTGCACCTCGAGCCGCATGTGCTCGGTCTCCCGTGCGCTCATCCCCCCGGCGAACAGCCTGGTCTCGTGCTCGTTCAGCTTGTTCTCCAGGATTTGGAGCTCCCCCTCCGACTTGTCGAACTCCAGCTCCAAGGTCTTGAGCTCGGCCGCGGCGGTCTCCATCTCCGACGCCAGCGCTCGTTCCCGCTCATGGGCGTCCTTGTAGGCGTCGAGCTCGGGGAGTGACTGCCGCTTCTCGAGCAGACGGTCGATCTGAAGGTCGAGATCCTGGACGTCGAGAAGATCGGCGAGGCTCGTTATCTCCATTCGGCGATGGAGGGTAGTGCCCGGTCAGGACCAGGTCTGCGGGTCGAGCTCGGTCAGATCGACCACCGAGTCGCCGACCACGTCGGCGACCATCGTCACCAGAGCGGCGATGCCGGGCCGCTCGGTGGCGATGTGCCCCGGGTCTACCACGGCAAGCCCGAGGTCGAGGGCGTGCACGACGCGATGATGGGAGACGTCGCCGGTGACGATTGCGTCTGCAACCGACGCCGCCTCGTCGATGTGCCCCGAGCCCGATCCGGGAACCACCGCGACACGGTCGAGCGTGCGGCTGCGATCGCCGGAGACGCGGAGCCCGGTGGAGCCGAAGACCTGGCTGACCAGCTTCTCCAGGGACTCGAGGGTCTGCTCGAAGCTCCCGACTCGCCCCACAGGAGACACCCCCTCGGCCTGGTCGCCACCGAACGGCGCAACATCGTGGAGGCGCAGCGTGGAGGCGAGCACCTCGGCGGTGCCGCCGGGGGCGCCGTCGAAATCGGTGTGGACGACGACGAGACTGGCGCCGGCCCGGAGCAGGCGCAGCGCCCGGGCGGCAGGAGAGCGGCCCCCGACGATCCGGTTCACCGGGTCGAAGAGGAGCGGGTGGTAGGTGACGATCAGGTCAACCGGCGACGATTCGACCACATCCACCACCTCCTCGGTCACCTCGTGGCACACCGCCACGCTGTCCGCCCGTCCCGCCGGGTCGCCCAGCTGCAGCCCGACCGGGTCCCATGACGCCGCAGACTCGGGCCGGGTCCGCTCGGCGAGGGCTGAGACGAGGGCGGCGACCGTAGGCACGGCACCCAACTTACCCGAGGCCCGCGGCCCCTCTCATTGGGTGCCAACCGTCGCAGCCGGCGCTGCCACTTCGCCATGCGGGCCCTCGACCTATCCTGCCCGCCTTGAACGTCGAAGCTGCATCTGACTGGGAGCCTCCGGCGAGTTGGCGTCGGGTCACGGTGATCGACTCGCACACCGGGGGCGAGCCGTTCCGTGTCGTCGTCGGGGACGGCCCGCTCGTCGAAGGGGCGAGCATGCTGGACCGCCGCCGCTTCGCACAGGACCACCTCGACGAGCTGCGCCGGTCGCTGATGTGGGAGCCGCGGGGCCATGCCGACATGTACGGGGCCTTCATCGGACCGCCCGTATCCGCCGACAGCGACATCTCGGTGCTCTTCCTCCACAACGATGGCTTCTCGACCATGTGCGGCCACGGGATCATCGCCTTGACCAAGGTGGTCCTGGACACCGGGATCCTCCCCTCTTCGACGCCTGAGACCGTGATCAGGATCGACACCCCCGCCGGCCAGATCGAGGCGACCGCCACCATGAGAGACGGGCGAGCGACGGTGGTGAGGTTCCGCAACGTGGCGTCTTTCGTCGTCGATCTGGCCAACGAGGTCGAGGTGGTCGGGATCGGAGGAGTCCGCTACGACCTGGCATTCGGAGGGGCGTTCTACGCCTTCGTAGATGCCGACTCCGTCGGGCTGACGCTGGACCGACAAGGCATCACCGGGCTCATCGAGGCGGGTCGCGCCATCAAACATGCCGTCGCCGAGTCCAGGGCGATACCCCATCCTCTCCGGCCTGACCTGGGTTTTCTCTACGGGGTGATCTTCGTCGGCCCCGCCGAGGAGGCGGGACATCACTCGCGCAATGTCTGCGTGTTCGCCGATGGAGAAGTCGACCGCTCCCCCACCGGCACCGGGGTGAGCGGCCGACTCGCCATCCACCACGCCCGGGGCGAGATCGCGGTCGACGAGCCCATCACGGTCGAGAGCATCGTGGGTAGCGTCTTCACCGGACGGGTCCTGACCACCACCGAGGTCGGGGACATCCCGGCGGTGATCCCCGAAGTGGCGGGGACGGCGCACATGACCGGCCGATCCGAGCTCTGGCTCGACCCCGACGACCACATCGGTGCCGGCTTCTTCCTCCGCTGACCCGCGCTACTGGTAGTGCTGGGAGAGCCCCGACCATGCGCTGCCGGTGACCGACTCGATCCACATCACCAGCGCCCGTAGCGAGAGTGCGACCAGGGCTATCACGGCGGGTATGAGCAGGAACGCCCGGTCGAACGCCGCCGCGGTGACGGCGAGAGCTGACAGCGTGATCACGATGGCGAGATGGATCAGAAGCACCCGGCGGCGTTCCCTCCGTCCCGCCATTTCTGCCGCCGTGGCTTTGAGCTCTCGCAACGACCCGGCGGTGCCGATCACACTCCACTCGCAGACCGGGGAGTGCTCACCCCGCTTGGGTCGACGCGACAGGACCCAGAGTTGGGGTGCGGCCAACTCGATCGTGTAGCGATCGCTTCGCCAGCCATAGAGGGTTTCGGTCCAGACAAGGCGACCCATGTCGCACTCCTCTCCGGTGAGACGTTACCCCGCCGCATCGAGAAAGGGGATCGATTGCGGTGTAGGCCCCCGCCTGCCGGTCAGAGCGAGACGACGGCGAGCTCGGAGTCGAAAGCGGCGTGATCTTCGATCCCGGGAAGCGGGAGCGTGACCTCGAATATGGTCAGGTCGTCGACGCGCAGATACTGGAGAGTCCCGCCCATCCCTTCGGCAAACGAGCGTGCGATCGCCAGCCCGAGCCCGACGCTGCCCTCCACCACCGCGGTTCCGTCCCTGTGCATGTATCGATCGAACAGACGCTCCCCTATCTCGTCGGCGACGCCGGGGCCGTCGTCGATGACCTCGATCACCGCCCTGCCTTCCCGGCTGTAGGCGGTGACCGCGATCTCGTCCCCTCCGTGTTTGGCAGCGTTGGAGACCAGGTTGCGAAGGAGCTGATTCAGCCTCAGCCGATCGGCGAGGACTGCGATGGCGATGTCGTCGACCTCGACCGAGATGCCGCGGCGTCGGAACGGGCGAACCACCTCCTGGATCTCGCTCCAGAGTTTCACCGGCTCCAGATCGTAGGTGATCGCCTGGGCGTCGATCCGACCCGCAGCCACCAGGTCGTCGACCATCCTGGACAGCTCGGCCGCCTCACTGACGATGAACCCGACCAACTCCCGCGCCGGCTCGGGCAAGTCATCGCCTGAATCCTCCAGCTCGGAGGCAAACCCATAGATGCCGGTCAGCGGGGTTCTCAGCTCGTGGGACACGTCGGCGATGAACTGATCCTTGGATCGAGACTCGTTCTTGAGGTGACGCAGCTCCTCGGTGAGGATTCGCTGGGCGGCGTTGCGGCGAATGGCCTTCCACACCGCGATCATGATTCCCATGGGGAGGAGAAACACCACCAGGAACCGGACCGCGTTGGCGGCACGGCCCACTCCCTCACCTGCGACCAGAATCTCGGCGGTGCGGGTGTCGCGCAGGCCGGCCAATTCCTCGACTAGGGACGTGTACGTGGCCGCTTGTTCGGCCAGCGCCGCCGACCCGGTGGCCTCGTCGAGGTTCTCCAGGTCGGCCAGGGCGCCCTCGGTCGCCAGTCCGAACTGCCGCTGCGCGTCCACCACCTGATTGCGCAGGTCGGGAGTGAGCTCGGAGACGAGACGGGCCGAACGGGCCGTCAGCTCGTCGGCTGCCCCCTCCGCTCCGGCACGAGCTTCGTCGATCAGGCCCTGGTCCGCGGTGTTGACCGCGAGCACGACGGCGAAGTTGGTCGCATTCACCGCGCTCGCTGCCGCGCTCAGCGTGGACTCGGCGAGAATGGCTACTTCGGCGTCAGCAGCCACCGCTCCCGAGCTCTCCCGGTTGACCAGAAAAAGGGCAAGGACGAGCAGCGTCGCGAGGGTCACGCCGATTACGACGATTGGAATGAAGTCGAGAGTGGGTTTTCGCACCTGGCTAGATCTTCGGCACCGCCGATGAATAGCTTTAAGAAACAGGTGCCCTTCTGCCGATAGAGGATGGTGATACCACGGCGGAGGCTCATCCTGCTTGCCCTGGCCTCCACCGCCGCACTCTTGGTCGGCGCGGGGCCCGCTGCGGCCGTCGACACCGCCGAGCACGGCGCCGAGGAGATCGCCTCGATCGTCCGTGAGGGCCAGGACGATATGAGTGGTGTCGCTTCCGCGCTCCAATCCCAGATCGCCGGTCTGAGCGATCAGGCTGCGGTTGGACAAGCCGAAAACGAAGCGCTGGCATCGGTCGAGAGCATCTGGGCCGCAGCCCGCAACGCCGTCGACGAGATCATCAAGCTCTACCCGGGCGAGCTCGGCCAGACCGGCGGCGAGGCCAAGCAGCAGCTCCAGGACGCCCGGCAGGCGGTCCGATCCACCATCTCCGACCTGGTCGCCGGATGGGCTCCGCCCGCCCCGACCACCACCACCCCACCACCGACCACCAGTTCATCGACGACGACCACAACGACCACCACCACACCGCAGCCGGGGGGCGCCGCGCCCGGGCCCGACTCGGGTGGCGGGCCCGGTTCCAACCGGAACGACAGTCCCGAAGATCAAGGAGGGACGCGCCCGGCGCCTCCCCGGAACCCGCAGCCGTCGGGTTCCTCCAACGACGAGAGCCGAGCCCTGGATGTGCCCGGTTCGAGCATGGTCCTGGAACTTGCCGCATCCACCCCTGCTCAACCCTTCACAGTGAGCTCGGAGGCGATCAGCGGCCTGCTCGCCGCACAAGACACGAGTGCAACCGCGGCAATGGCGGCAATGCTGGACACGGTGCTATCCCCGGCCGTGGTCGACCTGGTGCTCTCCCCACTGCTCATCCTCGAGATCCTGCTCCGAACCCTGGTCGATGGCGGCTCGAATCTGATCGGCCCGCTCACCATGTTCGCCCTCGCCGCCATGGCGCTCTTCGCCTACGACCGCTTTGCCAAGCGACACCTGAGCCTCGATCTGGCCTGATCACGGGGCAGCCGGGGCAGCCCGGGATCAATGCCCTCCCTCGAGCAGTTCGATGGTCTCTCTGGCCCGTGCTCCTGGGACGATCTCGATGGCGTAACCGGAGTGAACGACGACGTAGTCGCCGATCCCGACCTCGGGGACCATCACCAGGTCGACGTCCCGTTCGACACCGAGAATGGAGACCACCGCCGGCCGCGATATCTCGGTGCCATCTCCCAGTGAGACCACCCTGCCCGGCACGGCCACGCACATGCTCACACCACCTTCACCGAGACGAGACGAACGCCGAGGGCGTCGGGGTCGGTTGGGTCGACCGACTGCTCCACAACCACATCGGGCGAATAACCCCACCGGTCCTCGGCGTAGTGACCGACCCCGTGGCGCAATGCGTCGGGGGTGACGCCGGCCAGGGCCCCGACCCGGACTCGGAGACTGCTCACCCGCCCGGCACCGCGGGACGCCTCCTCGACTCGGCGCATCAGGTCGGCGACCACGCGACTCTCATGCACCGTCGATCTCCCTGACCACCTGGTCCACGGCCCGCTCCACCCGAGTGGTCAGCCCTTTTCCCGGGGTCACGTCCTGGACCTCGATCCCGTACACGACCAGACGCTCCGGCAGTCGGCCCAGGCTCCTCGCCATCTCGATGGCGTCGGCCACACCGATCGAGTGGGTGCTGGTGGACAGGACCCCACCGGGGAGAGGCCCGGAATGTGCCTCGAAGCGATGGACGGTCCCGGCCAGGGAGCCCGACCTGGCTGCGTCGACCACGACTACGTCCTCTGCTCCCTCCCACACCTCGATCATCTCATAGGGCCCGCCGACGATCTGATAGCTCCCCCTGCTCCGCACCCGCCGGGCGACTTC
>DASUSU010000030.1:0-9479 GCA_036374915.1 Acidimicrobiia bacterium
ACGACTCTGGAGGTCCGATGTGTTACGACTCTGATGCCCGCCCCCCGATCGATCCCATCGATGGCGGCGCTTCCGGCGAGGACCTGACGTTGACCTCCGCCGACGGGAACCGGTTTGCCGCCTTCGCCGCGACCAGCGCCGAGAGCAAAGGCCCGGGGGTGGTCATCCTCCCCGACGTTCGCGGTCTGCATCACTTCTACGAAGAGCTCGCGCTTCGCTTCGCCGAGAACGGCTACGACGCAGTCGCCATCGACTACTTCGGACGGACCGCAGGGGTGGGGAAGAGAGACGACGAGTTCCCGTATCAGGACCACGTTCCCCTCACCACCCTGGAAGGGGTCACTGCCGACACCGCCGCGGCGGTGGCTCATCTCCGCGGCGACGATCCGGATCGGTCGGTGTTCACCGTCGGCTTCTGCTTCGGCGGCTCCAACTCCTGGCATCAGGCGGCGGGTGGTCACGCCCTGGCCGGGGCGATCGGCTTCTACGGGAACCCGAGACGCCCGCCGTTGGGGCCGATCGAGAGGGTCGCCGACTTCACCTGCCCCGTGCTGGCCCTGATGGGTGGTGACGACCCGGGCATCCCCAACGAGGTGGTCGAGGAGTATCGCCTGGCTCTCGAGGCGGCCGGCGTCGAGAACGAGGTCGTGATCTACTCCGATGCCCCGCACTCGTTCTTCGACCGCCAGCAGGAGAAGTTCGCCAACGAATCGGCCGACGCCTGGCGCCGCACCCTGGAGTTCATCTCGACTCACGGCTGAGCGCAGCCCGATGCGTCGGGGGTCAGTCGATCTCGTTGGCTAGCTCGATGATGTTGAAGGCTGCCCCATAGGGGTCGGCGAGGCGGGCGATGATCCCCACGTCCTCGGTCTCCCTCGCCTCCCTCAGCACGGTCCCACCTTCGGTCGCGGCCGTCTCGACCGCTTTTGCCGCATCGTCGACCGCGAAATAGACGTTCCAATGGTTGGGGATCTCGGGGCGGGGCTTGACCGCCCCGCCCGCGATCCCCCGATCACCCACCTTGAACGTGGTGTAGAAGCGGCCCTCGCCCCAGTCCTCCACCTCGCTCTGGTAGCCGAAGACGGTGTCGTAGAACCGCCTTGCCAGATCCATGTCGTCGGTGATGAGCTCGTTCCAGTTGAGCGCTCCGTGCTCGTTGACGATTGCGGCGCCGAAATGCTCTCCCGCCTCCCAGATCCCGAAGACTGCGCCGGTCGGGTCGCCGGCAAGCGCGACCCTGCCCGAAGTGCCAACCGGGGAGGGCGGGAGGAGGATGGCACCCCCCGACTCCTCGATCCGGGCCGCGACCGAGTCGGCGTCGTCCACGGCGAAGTAGCTGGTCCATGCCGGCGGGGCCTCGCCCTGGACCGACCCGATCCCGGCTGCGGGGAGACCGCGGCTCAGGGCAGTGTGGTACACGCCGGGCCCGGTGTCCTCTTCCCGATACTCCCAGTCGAACAGCGAGGCATAGAAGGCCAGGGCACCGGGGACGTCGGGAGTGCCGAGATCGACCCATGCCGGGATCCCCTCGGTGTAGCCGTTGCGAGTCGCCATGACGAAAGCCTCCAGTCGCTGCCTCCCCTGTTACGCCGCGGGTCGGTGTCTCATGTCAACCATCAGCCGCCGGAGGGATGTTCTGGTTGAGGTGGAACAGGTTGGTCGGGTCGTATCGGCGCTTGACCTCCCGCAGCCGGTCCCAGGTGGGCCCGGGGTATGCCTCCCTGATTCGCCCCTCGCCTTCGTCGGCGAGGAAGTTGACGTAAGCGCCCTCGGTGTCCCGCCTCAGCGCCGCCACCATCCGTTTCACGCTGGCTTGGTGCCTCTCCATCTGGGAGATGTCCTCGAACATCGCAGCAACGTTGCCCATGATCCTCCGCCCCCGGTGGGCGAAGGCGGTGGCCGAGTCGGGAACCCGGGCCACCGCGCCGCCGAGGACCCGGAGCTGGGCCACCGCCATGTCCGCCGTCGACCCGGCGACGTAGTCGATCACGGCCCGGGCGGCCTCCTCGTCGAAGGTGTCGGCGAACAGCGTGTGCACCAGCATCCCTGCCGGGATGGGAGGGCCCTCCTCCCCGAGCAACTCGTAGATCTCCGGGTATCGCATCGGGGACAGCATGTCGACGATCGGCTCGGCAAGCGCCCGGAATGGGGCAAGGGCCGCTTCCCCCTCCCCGGGATCGCCTGCATAGACCATGATCCCGAGCAGGACCGGCTTGCCGTGCTGCTCCTCGGGTACGAAAGGCATCGGCGGCGCCTTCATGATGTTTGCGATCGCCGAGAGCTCTTCGGGGGCGGCGTCGGCCAGGTCGACGAAGGAGCGGACCACTTCGGGGGTGGCGGGCAGCATCAGCATCCCCCCGTAGACCTCGTCGACCTCGTTCAGGTCGAACTCGAAACGGGTGACCACGCCGAAGTTGCCCCCGCCGCCACGGATCGCCCAGAACAGGTCGGGGTGGTGGTCGGCGTCGACGTGGAGGACTCGACCGTCGGCGGTCACGACTTCGGCGGCAACGACGGAATCGATGGTGAGTCCGTGCTTCCGTGCCAGGAACCCGACCCCGCCTCCGAGCGTGATCCCACCGATGCCAACCGATCCCGAGTCGCCGAAGCCGACGGCGAGACCATGTTCTCCCGCCGCCTTGGTCAGCTCGCCGGCGGTCAGCCCAGCTTGAGCCCAAGCCGTTCGTTGTTCCGGATCGATGTGCACCCCCTTCATCCCGGATAGGTCGAGCACGATGCCGCCCTCGGACACGCCGTGCCCGGCGAGGCTGTGACCCCCGCTTCGCACCGCCAGCTCGGACCCCGAGTCCCGGGCCAGGGCGATCACCGCGGCGACGTCGTCCGAGTCGGCGGGCCGGACCACCACGGCAGGCCGGCGATCGATGCCGTAGTACGTGGCGCGGGCCTCGTCGTACCCCGGATCGTCGGGAGCGATCACCTCGCCTTTGACCGCGTCGCGGAGCCGATCGACCGACAAGGTCTCCGGCTCGATGGAATGTTGGTGCATTCGTGGGCTCCTGTTCATGACTGATTGCGGAGCATGTTGCCCCGGTCGACTTAGACCACCTCAGCTGGGACAATTCATCGGCAGACGCGCGATGTCATCGGGCCGAGGTCTCATTCCCTCTCCGACCCGAGATGGATAGTCCCAGACTGGGGGGTAGTCATGACCGAGCCGATCATCACCGAGTCACCCGTCGCCTCTTTCGAGGACCTCGAGCAGCATCGTCCCGAGTTGACCGGATATGCCTACCGGATGCTGGGCTCGACCTTCGAGGCCGAGGATGCGGTCCAGGAGACCCTGGTCCGTGCCTGGCGGGCAATGGACCGGTTCGAGGGCCGCTCCTCGCTTCGCACCTGGCTGTACCGGATTGCCACCAACGTCTGTTTCGACATGTTGAAGGGAAGGCAGCGCCGGGCCCGTCCCATGGACCTGGGGCCGGCCTCGACAGCCGACAGCCTCTTGCCCCCGCCCCTGCCCGAGATCACATGGATCGAGCCGATACCGGACCGTCTCCTCCTCCCCGCGGGGGCCGATCCGGCCGAGGTCGCGGTCGCACGTGAGTCGGTGCGTCTCGCCCTCATGACCGCCCTGCAACGTCTCCCCGCCCGGCAGCGAGCGGCCCTCATCCTGTGCGAGGTGTTGCGTTGGAAGGCAGAGGAGGTGGCCGAGTTGCTGGAAACCTCCGTGGCATCGGTCAACAGCGCCCTGCAGCGGGCGCGGGCCACTCTTGCGGACAGCCCTCCTGCCGAGACCGACCCGTTCCTGCCCATGGACGAGGAGCAAGAGGCACTGCTTGCGCGATATGTCGAGGCTTTCGAGCGATACGACCTCGATTCGCTGGTGTCCCTCCTCCACGAGGACGTGGTCCAGTCGATGCCGCCCTACGGGTTGTGGCTGCAGGGCCCGGACCAGATCCGCAGTTGGTTTCTCGGGGCCGGTATCGGATGCCGGGACTCGGTGGTCGTCCCGGTCGGGCCTGCCAACGGGCTGCCTGCATTTGGCCAGTACAAGCCGGGGGATGAAGGGGGATATGTGCCCTGGTCGATCCACGTGCTGGAGATCTCAGATGGTCGGATCGCAGGGCTCAACTACTTCCTCGACACCACCAGGTTGTTCCCTTTGTTCGGGTTGCCTCTGGTCTACGAGGGCTGACCCCTCGCAGACCGGCACGGTCTCGGCGAGACCGCACAGGTCGAGCAGTTCCTGGAGACGTGGCGAGGCATAGCGCAGGCACAGCGCCCATCCCTGCCCGCGGCCACTTGCCCGAAGGCGTGCCAGGGCCTCGATGGTGCCCAGATCCGGCTCGCTGACCAGTCTCACGTCGCACACCAGCTCCCCGCGATCCTCTTCCAGGCGCAGTCTCCTTTGCCGCTCGTTGACTGAGACTCGCCCGGGCGGCCGGAGTAATCGGTCGGTTTCGACGATTCTGGTAACCCGCGGCCGGGATTGGGTCCCCGGGTCCCTGTAGATTCCCGGCCGGGGTGCCGATAGAGGGGAAGTGACCGAATTAGACCCATTGGGCGGTCAGACACTCCTCGATCAATTCACGACCACTTACCTCCGGTATCGCTGGGTCATAGGCGCGGGTATCGCCGGAGTGACCGGGTCAGTGATGCTCATCGGCGTCGGCCAGCCGTACAGTTGGGTGGTCACCGTGGCCGGCGTGTTCATCCTGGCCCATGCCTTCGCCACCGGGATGTGGAGGGTGAACGCTCCGCTGACCGCCCTGACCCTCGACATCTCCCTCGCCAATCTCGCCATGCTCGTCCTCGCCATCGCCGATCACGACGCAAGCGGGGCCCAGCTCGGGGTGTTTCTCGCCTCGGTCCTGGTGGTGCTGCTGGCCGAGGGCTGGCATCGAGCCGTGCTCCTCGGCTACTCGTTCGCCTTTGCTGTGGTGATCATGCTCGCCGCCGTGTCGTGGGATCCCGCGGCCGTGATCGGGAACGCCGCCGGCATGTTGTTCGTGGTCGGCATGGTCACCGGCGTGGTCTCCTCGATCAAGCGCCGGCTTGCCGAGCTGGAGGCGGCCCGGGCGCAGACCATCGGAGTGGTCAGCCACGAGCTGCGCAACCACCTCACCGGAGTGATCGGGGTCACCGAGCTCATCACCACCCCGAACATCGACCTCGAGCTCGACGAGCTCAAAGAGCTGCTGGTCCTGGCCCATCACCAGGCGGTCGAGGCCGGCGATGTGATCGACGACCTGCTCACCGCCAGCAGGGCGGAACGAGGCGTCCTCGATGTCGCGTTGGAGCTGGTGGACCTCGGGGCGGAGGCCGACCTGGTGCTTCGCCGCTTCGGTGTCGACGGCAATTCGATTCCGTTGGACCTCCCCGAAGGCCCGGTCTGGGCCATGGCCGACCCTCATCGCATCCGTCAGGTGCTGCGCAACCTGATCAGCAATGCCGACCGATATGGGGGGACCAAGGTGACCGTGTCGATCGTCCCTGCCGGGCCGGTGGCGTCGGTTGTTGTCGCCGACGACGGCAAGGGGGTGCATCCGGCCGACGAGGCCGCCATCTTCATGCCCTACCGCCGCTCCCGGGACACTGCCCCTGCCCCCGGATCGACCGGGCTCGGACTGTGGATTGCCCGAAACCTGACCCATCAGATGGGTGGCGAGCTCACCTATCAGCGACGGGACGGGGTGACCGTCTTCGAGGTGACCCTGCCGGCGGCCGCCCCGCCCAAGACCGACACGGGCACCGCACCGGTCCCCATCGCGGTCGCTTCATAACTGGCCGGAACCGGCCGAGGGCGTCGCCAGCGAGCTGACGTAGTCGGCATCTAGATATCGACTCAGCAGGAACGCGTTCGCGTAATCGGGCAGCTCGGCGCCCACGATGTGGCGAGCCACCAGATCGCCGGCGGCGGCGGCGGCCATGATCCCGAACCCGGACAGGCCCGAGGCGAGATGGAGGCCGGTGGTCCCTGACGGGCCGAGAAGGGGACGGTTCTCGGCCGTCTTGGTGTAGTAGCCGCCATCGACGGAGGAGGCAGGGAGCCGGTCTGCGTACTGCCCGAGACCCGGGATCATCGTGGAGAGCCCACGCATCACCACCTCGGGATAGAGCGGGTCTTCGGGCAGCGGCCACACCGGGTCCTGGACGCGGCCGTGATACTCCCAGAGTGCGAGCAGAAACGGGGAGTCGGCACCGCCTTCGGGCCGGCCATGACAGAAGACCGGCATCTCCCCGAGCAGGTCGGCCCGACCCTGCTCGGCCAGGGCCGCTCGCTCCTCCTCGGTCCAGTCCAGATGTTGCGGATCGCTCCAGATGACCATCGGGGCGTGGCGGGGGACGATGTTGAGATGGTCCCGAAAAGCGACCTTGAGATGGAGCTCGGAGTACAGGGGTAGATCCACCCCGGCCATCGCCGCAACCGGCCCCGACATCGGCCCGGCCGCCACCACCGCCGCCCCGGTTGCGATGCTGGCGCCGCCGGCCAGCGCCACGGCCCGAACCTCCCCCCCGGCGACTTCGATCCCGGTCACCTCGTCGACGACGAATTCGAGACCCCTGGCGCGGGCCTCGGTCAGCATCCAGGCGCCGAGCTGTTGGGCGCTGAACCACCCGGCTCGCCTCACGTGGATCGCCCCTGCCGCCCGCTCGGAGACGTAGGGGAAGTGCTCCCTGACCTCGGTGGGGCCCACCAGGACGTCGGCCCCCTCAGGGGTACCGCTGAACCCTTCGTCCGGCGAGTGGCGATAGGGGATGGGCCCGGGGTGGAGACGGACCGGGCCTGCCCCCTGTGCGGACACGTGGTGGGCCTGTTCGATCATCTGGTGGAAGCGCCCCTGGTCACCGGTGACGAACAGATAGCCACGGCGGTTGAGCCCGAAGATGTTGCCCGAGTCCGCCGCCATCTTCTCCAGCAGATCGATGGAGCGGTTCATCAGACCGACCATCTCCCGGCTCGGCCACCAGTTCCGGTAGCACTCGGTGGACTTGTCCGAGGTGAGTGTCAGCGGAGGGCGGGGATCGACCAGGATCACACGGTTCATCCCGTGTTGGGCACTCAGGTGATAGGCGACCGACACCCCGGCGATCCCGGCGCCGATGACGACGACGTCCGCCCCTCGGCTCACCTCGGTCAGCCCGTCAGGTGTTCCCGGACCCGGGCCGCAACCGCCGGCCCGGTGAACCCGAGCTTCTCGGCGATTACCCGGTCGGGCGCCGAGGCGCCGAAGCGGTCGATGCCGAGGATCAGCCCTTCGTCCCCGACCATCCGCTCCCAACCGAAGCCGGCGGCGGCCTCGATCGCCACCCGAGGGGCGTGACCCAGCACCTGGTCTCGATACGCGACTTCCTGGGCTGCGAAGAGCTCCCAACAGGGGAGACTGGCCACCCGGGCGGAAACGCCGTCCCCGGCCAGCAGGTCTGCCGCCGCCAGGGCGACGTGCACCTCCGACCCGGTGGCGAGCAGGGTCACGTCCTCTCCCTCGCGCAGGATGTAGCCCCCTTTGCCCACACCTGCTCGGTCGGTGTGCTCGAGCACCGGAAGGTCCTGACGGGTCAGGACCAGCCCGACCGGTCCGTCGCTGCGGTTGAGCGCGATTTCCCATGCCGCCACCGTCTCCTTGGCGTCGGCGGGGCGTATCACCCAGAGATGGGGCATCGCTCGCAGCGAGGCGAGATGCTCGATGGGCTGATGGGTTGGGCCGTCCTCGCCGAGGAAGACCGAGTCGTGGGTCCACACCCAAACCGAGGGCGCGTCCATCAGTGCGGAGAGCCGCACGGCCGGGCGCATGTAGTCGCTGAACACGAAGAAGGTGGCGGCGTACGGCTTGAGACCGCCGTGCACTGCCAACCCGTTGGTGATGCACCCCATGGCGTGCTCCCTGACCCCGAACGGGATGTCGCGCGACGCCGGGTCGTCAGCCGAGAATCTGCGCGAGCTGTCGATCACCGTCTTGGTCGAGGCGACCAGATCGGCCGAGCCTCCGATGAAGCCGGGGACCTTCTCGGCGATCTCGGCGAACAGCTTGCCCGACGCCGACCTGGTGGCGATCTGGTCGCCGGCGGCGAACCCGGGGCCATCCAGGGTGATCGTGGCCCCGGAGTGTAGCTGGTCCCACAGCCGGCGTCTCTCGTCGTCGGCGGTCTCCAGACGCTTCTCCCATCGGGAGCGTTCCTCCCTGCCCCATGCCATTGCGCTCTCGAAGAACTCGTAGACCTCGGGCTCGACCTGGAAGGACTCGGCCCGGTAGCCCATGGCTTGCTTGGTCAGGGCGATCTCCTCGTCGCCGAGCGGGGTGCCGTGGGACTCGGCGGTGTCCTGGGCATGGGGCGCACCGTGGGCGATGTGGGTGTGACAGACCACCAGTGAGGGCTGGTCCTCGACACCGACGGCGGCCTCGAGCGCCTCGGTGATCGCCCCCATGTCGTGCCCGTCGATGTCCTGGGTGTGCCAGCCCTGGGCCCGGAAGCGCTTCACGACATCCTCGGTGAAGGTGATGTCGGTCGACCCGTCGATCGAGATGTCGTTGTCGTCGTAGAGATAGACGAGCCGGCCCAGGCCGAAATTGCCCGCCAGGGACCCGGCCTCGGCGCTCACCCCTTCCATCAGGTCGCCGTCGCTGACGAAGCCGAATGTCCGGTGGTCGACCAGGTCCTGGCCGAGGCGGGCGCGGAGATGGGCTTCGGCGATGGCCATCCCCACACCGGTGGCAAAGCCCTGACCGAGCGGGCCGGTGGTCATCTCGATCCCGAGTCGATGGTCTATCTCGGGGTGGCCGGCGGTGTGGCTCTCCCATTGCCGGAAGGCCCGGATGTCGTCCATCGTCAGCGGGAACCCGGCGAGATGGAGCATCGAGTAGAGCAGCATCGACCCGTGCCCGTTGGAGAGCACGAAACGGTCACGGTCTGGCCAGTCGGGTCTGGTGGGGTCCACCTTGAGGAAGCGGCTCCACAGCGTGACCGCGATCTCCGCCATCCCCATGGGCATCCCGGGATGTCCGCTGTTCGCTTTCTGCACCGCGTCCATGGCCAGGGCCTTGACCGTGTTGACCGCCAGGGTCTGGATTCCGTTGTCCGTCATCGAAGGCGAGGGTACCCGGGTGCCGGTGTCCCTAACCAGTCATCACCCGGGGCGGCACTCCTCGCAGGGGTGAAACCCCTCCGCCCGCGCTCCGGCGGTCGAAGCGAAGTCGACCACGTTCCATCGATCCGTCCCCCTGATGACATGACAGGTCGGAAGGCAGTAGACCCCGGTGACAGGATCGCCCTGGACCCGAACGTGGTGATCGGCAAGCTCCTCGAGGCGGGCCGGCTCGACCCCCTCGTGGGTGAGCAGCTCCCATTTGTTGTGAGGCCCGCCCAGCGAGTACTCGCCCAGGTGCCCGTCGGAGCGGACCACCCGATGACAGGGGATGATGAGTGGGATCGGGTTTCGAGCCATGGTCGATCCCACCGCCCGCGCCGCTCCCGGCCGGTCCGCCTCGCGGGCCAGCCAGCCGTAGGGCCGAACCTCC
>DASUSU010000031.1:0-17048 GCA_036374915.1 Acidimicrobiia bacterium
GTGCTGGATCAGGGTCTCCTCCAGCTGTCGTGCGGTGTCCTCGAGGGCGCGTCGGTTGACCTCGCCGCCGGTGCCTTCGTCGAGCAGGCTCAACGGGGGGAGCTTGTACCCACCGGCCGGCTCGGCGGTAGAGGCCGCCACAGTGGGGCGGGGCGGCTTGACCGCCTCCTTCGGTTTCTCCTGCTTGGGCCGAGAAGGCTTGGGTCTCTCGTGCTTTCCCCGACTCGACTGGGGGGCCTTGACCACCCGGTCGGGGACGTGGGCCGCCCGGGGGGAGCCGACCCCGATCACGGTGGTGGAGGCAAGTCTCCGGGTCGACCGATACAGGTCGGCGATACCGGCGGCCAACTCGCGAACGCTGGTCTGGGTCATGATGAGGACTCCCATCCCCATCGCCGATGCGAGGACGACGAATGCGCCCCACATCCCCAGGATGCGGCGCAGGGGGAAGGCGATCAGCGAGCCGACCGCACCGCCCCGCTCTTTGACCAGGTCGAGATTCGGGGCCAGGGCCACCGCCCCGGTCATCAGGTGAAACAGGGCCAGGGACCCGATGAAGGTGACGACACCACCGGCGACGAGCCGCTTGGCGCCGTCCTTGGGCTTGCCGACGATCATCGCCACCCCGATCCCGGCCAGGGCGGCGGGCAGGGCGAACCTCCACACCCCGAACAGGAAGCGGCTGCCTTTGGCCATCCCCACCCCGACCGGCCCAGCCAGGTCGACGAAGGCGAGCAGCACCAGCACCGCCATCACGACCAGTATCAGGCCCCAGACGTCGTCGGTCTGTCGCCCCAGGGTGTTGCGCACCGAGCCGCGAGCCGCCACCAGCTTCTGGCGGATCGAGCTACCTGGCGCCGTCTTCTTTTTTCTCGCTGTGGACACCCGTCTCCGCCCGGAGGAACCCTTCCGGGTGGGTGTCCTGCTTCCCATGTGCTCAGAAACAATACATGGCAGATGGATTTGCCCGCGGATTGCCGCCGGGAAACCCCGATTCAGACCGTTGGCGACCATCTAGCCCCGGGCGGGGGTTCCAGGGGGGTCGCCCCCCGGGATATCTCTCCTCCGCCCGGGATAGGTCAGAGCCCACCCGGTTCTCCCAACCCCGATTCAGAGCGGCCGCGACCAACTCGCCCTAGGCGGGGGTCCAGGGGGGTCGCCCCCCCGGGGTATATATCCGTCACAGCTCCATCACCACCGGGACGATGACCGGGCGACGGGCGGTCTCGGCCCGGATCACCCGGCCTGCCGCCTGACGGATGCTCTTTTGCAGCTCCCCGATGTCGGAGCGGCCGGTGGCATGCTCGCCGATGGCGCCGCTCACCGCCTCCGCCGCCTTGGCCAGGACCGCGCTGGGGTCGTCCATCATCCCGTGACTGTCCATCTCCGGCCCGTACAGCATCTCACCCGTGTCGTGGTCGATCCCGACCGTGATCACCACCACCCCCTCGTCGGCCAGATGCGACCGGTCGCGGAGCACACCGGGCTGCACCTCGCCCAGAGCGGAGCCGTCCAGATACACATAGCCGGCCGGCACCGCCCTCCTCTGCACCTGGGTCTTCTTCCCCTTGATGATGACCCTGTCGCCGTCTTCGAGGACGTCGACGTGGGGGATGCCCATGCTCCTGGCCAGCTCGGCGTGGGCGTGGAGATGCCGGTACTCGCCATGGACCGGCACGAACGCCTGAGGGCGGACCAGGTTGAGATAGGTGAGCAACTCGTCGCGATTGGCGTGGCCCGAGACATGAACCGGCGCATTGATGCCGTGAACCACGTGGGCGCCGCGGCGGGTCAGGTTGGAGATCACCTTCGACACCGCGGTCTCGTTGCCCGGGATCGGCTTGGCCGAGATGAGCACCGTGTCGCCTTCTCCCAGCTCCACGAACTTGTGCCGCCCCTGGGACATCAGGGAGAGGGCGGCGAAAGGCTCACCCTGGCTGCCGGTGGTGATCAGGAGCTGCTGCTCGGGAGGCAGGCTGCCCAGCTCCTTGATGTCGAGCACCGATTCGGCCGGCACGTCCAGCACTTTCAGCTCGGTGGCTATGGCGGTGTTGCGATGCATTGATCGGCCGAAGAAGGCGATCTTGCGCCCGTTCTGGATCCCGGCGTCGGCGATCTGCTGTATCCGGTGGATGTGGGAGGCGAAGCAGGCGGCCATGACTCGGCCCTTGGCATCGCGGATCACGTCGGAGATCGGACGGCCCACCGAGCTCTCCGAAGCCTCGAAACCGGGTTTCTCGGCATTGGTCGAGTCGGAGAGGAGAAGTCGGACCCCCTTCTTGCCCAGAGCGGCGATGGCGGGAAGATCGGTGGGCACGCCGTCGATGGGAGTGGGGTCGAGCTTGAAGTCACCGGAGTGGAGGATGACCCCCTCCGGGGTCTCCAGGGCGATGGCGGTGGCGTCGGGCACCGAGTGGCTCACCGGGATCATCTGGAAGCGGAACGGCCCGTGATCGATCCACTTCTTGACCTCGACCTGGCGAAGATCGGCCTCGACCCCTGTCTCCTCGATCCGGCCTCGGGCCAGCTCGACCGACAGCCTCGTCCCATAGACCGGCACGTTCACATCGCGGAGGAAATAGGCCAGGGCGCCGGTGTGGTCCTCGTGGCCGTGGGTGAGGATCACGCACTCGACGTCGCCAGAACGCTGCGCGAGCCAGGACCAGTCGGGGAACACCAGGTCGACACCGAGCATGTCCTCCTCGGGGAACATGAGCCCGCAGTCGATCAATGCGATCGTCCCCTCGATCTCGACGGCGGCGCAGTTGCGCCCGATCTCGCCCAGACCGCCGAGAAAGGTGACCGAGACGCTCACAGACCCTGGATGGCGCCCAGCGCCTTCTCCACCGCGACCACTGTCTCCTCGGATGCGTCCACCAGGGGGAGACGCACCCCGCCCACCGGCTCCCAGAGCCGATCCATGGCCGCCTTCACCGGGCTCGGGTTGGTCTCGAGGAAACAGGCTTCGCACAGCGGTAGAAGGAGATGGTGCAATCGACGGGCCTCGTCGACGTCCCCGGCCAGGGCGGCGGCCACCATCGCCGCCACGACCCGCCCGGCGAGATGGGCTATCACCGAGACCACCCCGATCGCCCCGACCGCCATCATCGGCCAGGTGTGGGAGTCCTGACCGGAGTAGACGGGGAACCCCGGGATCCGGTTCACCGTCTGGCTGGTGAAGGCGAGACTCTCCACCGCGTCTTTCACCGCGACGATGTTCTCGTGCTCGGCGAGACGGGCCAACGTATCCACCTCGATCAGCCTTCCGGTGCGACTCGGGATGTTGTAGAGCATGACCGGGACGCCCACGTCGGCGATGGCGGTGAAGTGGGCCACCAGGCCCTCCTGGCTCGGCTTGTTGTAATACGGCGTGACCGCGAGCACTGCGTCACAGCCCAGCTCGGCCGCCTTCGCGGTCAGCTCCACCGACTCGGCCGTGTTGTAGTTACCGGTCCCGGCGATCACGTAGGTGTCCTTGCCCGCCACCGAGTCGACCACCGTCTTGTACAGGGCGACCTTCTCGACCTCGCTCAAAGTGGGCGACTCGCCTGTGGTCCCGGTGACCACCAGGGCGTCGCTCCCGTTGTCGGAGAGATGGCGGGCGAGACGCCAGGCCTTCTCGTGGTCGACCTCTCCCGATGTGGTCAGTGGGGTGATCATGGCGGTGGCGACATGGCCGAAAGGCGCCGAAGGCAGAGAGCTCACCGGCCCAGGTTACCGATCGATCCACTAGAACAACCCGAATGGAGCTTCGTCTGCCCGCCCCGTGCCTGATCGTCCTGGTCGGCCCGGCCGGCTCGGGCAAGTCCACCTGGTCCGCCCGGACCTTCTCCGACACCGAGATCGTCTCCTCCGACCGTCTCCGCGCCATGGTGGGGGCCGGCGAGGACGACCAGAGCGCGGGCACCGTTGCCTTCGGCCTCCTCGAGCAGATAGTCGCCGAACGGATGAGACGGAGGCTCACCACCGTGATCGACACCCTCGGGCTCGACCGGGAGAACAGGCGACGTTGGGTGGCCCTGGCCCACGCGGCCCGGGTCCCGGCCTTCGCCGTGGTCTTCGACGCGCCGCCCGCCGAGATCCGGCGACGCAATTCAGAGCGTCCCCGGCCTCTTCCCAAGGGCGTTCTCGACCGGCAGATCACCCGCTTCGAGAAGGTGCGCGCCGAGATCGAGGAAGACGGTTTCGACCAGACCCTCACCGAGCAGCCGATCGCCGTCGTCGCACCCGGCATCGTCGCCGCCGGCTCGGCTTCGGGTCCTGACGCAGGGCGGCCCGGTGGGCACAGCTTCGGCCTGGTGGTCAACCGCTTCGACTGGGACAGGGGGCAAGGCCCGATGGCGGAACAGCTCGCCGCGATCGCGCATCGAGCCGAGATCGCCGGGTTCCGCGACATGTGGGTCATGGACCATTTCCGCCAGATCCCACGGATCGGTCGGGAGTGGGAGGACATCCCCGAGGCCTATGTGACCCTGTCCTACCTGGCCGGGGTCACATCCAGGATCCGGCTCGGCGCCCTGGTCACCGCGGTCGGGCACCGCCACCCGGTTGTCCTCGGCAAGATGGTGGCCAGCCTCGACGTCCTCTCCGGCGGCCGGGCCAACCTGGGCCTGGGCATCGGCTGGGACCGGGCCGAGCACGAGGGATACGGCATCCCTTTCCCGACCACCGCCGCTCGCTACGACCTCCTGGAGGACACGCTGGTGATGCTCCCCCTGCTCTGGGGGAAGGGCTCGCCCTCCTTCGAGGGCTCCACCTTCTCGGCGGCAAAGCTGACCTGCTATCCGCGCCCGCTCCAGGAGCGGATCCCGATCCTGGTCGGCGGGTCGGGAGAGAAGGTCACGCTGCGTCTGGTGGCCCGGTACGCCGACGCCTGCAATCTGTTCGGTCGGCCCGAAGTGGTCCGGCACAAGGTCGAGGCCCTGCACCGCCACTGCTCCGAGCTCGGCCGCGACCCCGGGCAGATCGAGGTGACCCATCTGGTCGATCTGATGACGGCGCCCGACCGAGGGGCGCTTCGGGCCCGCGTCGAGCGGCTGAGGGGGCGCAACGTTCCCGCCGAGGTCTTCATGGCACGACACAACGCGGGCACGGTCGATGATCAACTGGCGCACATCTCCGCATACCGCGCGGCCGGGGCCACCCACTCGATGGTCGTGCTACCCGACGTCCATCTCGACGGCAGCATCGAGACCTTCGCCGAGGTCATCGCAAAACTGGCCGGCACTTAGACTCGGGCCATGGCTGCAAACTCAACGATGCTTCCGCTCGGCACCAAGGCGCCTGACTTCGCCCTCCCCGACGTGGTCACCGGGGCCGAGGTCTCCCTGGGAGATTTCGAGGCGAAGAAGGGAATGGTGGTGATGTTCATCTGCAACCACTGTCCCTACGTCCAGCACGTTCGCGACGAGCTGGCCCGCTTCGGCATGGACTACCTCAACACCGACCTGGGGATGGTGGCGATCTCTGCCAACGACCCCGACCAGTACCCCGAGGACGGCCCGGAGGCGATGAAGAGGGAGGCGGTCACCTACGGGTACAGCTTTCCCTATCTGTTCGACGCCGACCAGAGCGTGGCCGCGGCGTACACCGCGATGTGCACCCCCGACTTCTTCCTCTTCGACGCCCGCCGCGAGCTGGTCTACCGGGGACGGTTCGACGAGACCCGCCCCAACATGGGGATCCCCGCCACCGGGGCCGATCTGCGGGCGGCGGCCAACGCGGTCCTCGCCGGCCAGCCGGTCACCGTCGAGCAACGGCCCTCGATGGGCTGTTCGATCAAGTGGAAGCCGGGCAACGCCCCCGCCTATGCCGGAGCCGCCTGACCACCACCATCCCGCGTGAACTTCGTACCGCGCCCCAGGAAAGAGAGAGCCCGTTGACCAAGCAATACCCCTCCGCCCCCGACCTCACCATCGACCTCGACAAGAGCTACACCGCGACCCTCGACACCAACCATGGGGAGATCGTGATCGAGCTCGACCCGGCTCGCTCCCCGCTGGCGGTGAACAACTTCGTGTTTCTCGCCCGCGACGGCTACTACGACGGCGTCGTCTTCCACCGGGTGATCGAGAACTTCATGATCCAGGGCGGCGATCCGACCGGCACCGGCACCGGTGGCCCCGGATACAAGTTCCGGGACGAGATCGAAGGATCGGGGACCTACAGCCGGGGCACCGTGGCCATGGCCAACGCCGGGCCCAACACAAACGGCTCTCAGTTCTTCATCTGTCACGCCGACACCGGGCTTCCCCATTCCTACACCATCTTCGGAAAGGTGACGTCGGGAATGGACGTGGTGGACTCGATCGCCACCACCGCGACCGACCGCTCCGATCGCCCCGAGGAGGAGGTCGTCATCAATCGGGTAACCATCACCGAGAGCTGATCGACGATCCGACTGGAATACGTGACACAAACCGTCGTTTTCCACTAGCGTTCCGCCCGCTGCTTCGGCGGCGACTCGTTGGCTTCCCGTCCTCTTTTAGCGACCGGATCGAGCGCAGGGTCGTACCGGACAACATGGCGAAGGGCCGCCAAGAGGCCCTTCATTAGAAAGGATGACGGGACGTCATGAACATCTACGTGGGGAATCTTCCCTTCAACACCACCGCCGCCGATCTCGAGGCGCTCTTCGGTGAGTACGGGACGGTGGACTCCGCCGCAATCATCAACGACCGGGAGACCGGCCGCTCCCGCGGCTTCGGTTTCGTGGAGATGGAGAACGAGGCCGGCGCCAAGGCGATCCAGGAGCTCGACGGGGCCGACTACAACGGCCGCAACCTGAAGGTCAACGAGGCGAGGCCCCGTGAGGAGCGCCCCCGCCGCTGATCAACTGGTGCGTTCCCGGTGCACGTGCCGCCCGGGAACGGGACGGTGCGCCGGGTCGTCGATGAACAACCGCTCCCCTTCCACATGGAGCAGGTTCGGGCCATAGGCCGCGGTCAGATTGTCGACCGTGAGCACGTCGTGAGGCGAGCCTGACGCCACGACCCGGCCGGAGAGCAGTATGACGTGATCGGCGACCTGCGCCTCGGCCAGGTCGTGGGTGGTCATCACCACCGTGCACCCGGTCTGCGACTCGTCGTGGATGACCTGGTCGATCGCCAGCGCCGAGGTCAGGTCGAGACCGGTCAGAGGCTCATCGAGGAGCAGCATCTCGTGCTCCTGGGCCAGGCCCTGGGCGACGAACACCCGCTGCCGCTGGCCTCCGGACAACTCGCGCAGATGACTGTTGGCCAGATCCTCGATCCCCATTCGACGCATCGCATCGTCCACCACTGCGTGGTCTTCGCCGTCGAGTCGTCCAGGGGAGTCGGCGTATCTCCCCATCGACACCACCTCCCGCACCGTGACCGGCAGCGCTTCGTTGACCTTGGTGCTCTGCATCACATATGAGACCCGCTGCGGCGAATCGCCGATGGTCGTGAGCTCGATCGACCCCGCCACCGGCTCGATGAGGCCGGCTATCGCCCCGAGCAGGGTCGACTTGCCCGAGCCGTTGGGGCCGATCAGGACAGCGATCCCGCCGCGCGGGATCTCGAAGGTGGACATGTCCAGCGCGACGACCGGCCCATAGGCGAGCACCAGTCGATCGGCCCTTACCGCCGCCGGGCTCATCCGCACCTCGCGCAGCGCCCGTCGACCTCGAGGGAATGGCCGCTGGCGGAGAACGAGGACAATCGGGTCACCTCGCCGACGAGACGCTCCAGTTCCAGCTCGAGCCGGGGCGGCAGCTCGATGTCCTCCACCGCGCCACAATCGATGCAGACGAGATGATGATGGTGCCCGGCCAGCCACTCGGCGATCTCGTACCTGGTGATGCCGCCGGCGCCGTGGTGCGGCTCAACCACACCTGCCTCTTCGAGCACGGAGAGGGTCCGGTACAACGAGGACACCGGCACCTTCCCGGCCAGCTCCCTGTGCAGCTCTGCGGCGGAGAGCGGCCCGTCGGAGCGCTCCAGGACGGCCACCACCTGACGACGCCCGCCGGTGAAACGGACGCCGGTCTCGGAGAGCCGCTCCTCCAGCTGCCGGCCCTGAATTGACACTCTCAGTCACCCACGGTTAACGTTTTGATAATGATTCTCATTATAGGCCAGCTGGTGAGAGACTGCAAATGAAGACGACGAGAGAGCTCGCCGGGTCGTTGTGCCTATTGCTGGCCGTCGCCGGGTGCACCGCCGAGGAAGTGCCGACGGGGCAGGGACCGGTGGTGGTGGCAACGACCTCGATCCTCGGCGACATCGCCTCGGGCGTGGTCGGCGAGGAAGGCGAGGTGGAGGTGCTGATCCCGCTCGGGGCCGACGCCCACGACTTCGCTCCGTCGGCGCAACAGGTGAGCCTGATCTCGACAGCCGACCTGGTGGTGGCCAACGGGCTCGGGCTCGAATCCGGCCTGCAGGACGTCCTGGCCTCTGCCGCCGACGACGGCGTGCCCGTGATCGAGCTGGCTCCCCTGGTCGACCCGCTTCCGCTCCCCTCGCCCCAGGGTGCCGAGGGCGGAGAAGACGGGGACCGGGATCTCGATCCCCACTTCTGGATGGACCCGGTTCGGGTGGCCGATGCGGCCGTCGCCCTCGGTGACGAGATGGCCGGGCTCGTCCCCGATGGCGATTGGCGGCAGCGTGCGGCCGACTATGCCGCCGAGATGAGCTCGGCGCATGCGGTCATTGGAGATCTTCTCGACGGGATAGCCCCGGACCAGCGTCAGATGATCACCAACCACGAGTCGTTCGGGTACTTCGCCGAGCGCTACGGCTTCGAGATCCTGGGGGTGGTGATCCCGGGGGGATCGACCCTGGCCGAGCCGTCGTCGGCCCACCTCGCCGATCTGATCGGGCTGATGAGAGAGACCGGTGCTCGGGTGATCTTTGCCGAGACCAGTCAGCCGTCCACTCTGGCGGACGCGGTCGCCGCCGAGATGGGTGACGAGGTCGAAGTCGTCGAGTTGTTCACCGAGTCTCTGGGAGGTCCCGGGTCCGGGGCGGAAACGCTCCCGGCCATGCTCATCGCCAATGCGGAGCTGATCGCCTCCGCTCTGGGCTAGCCGGTCTAGCGTCCACGACATGGACTGGGTGATCGAGCCATTCGAGCTCGCCTTTCAGCAGAGGGCCCTGATCGGGGGGGTCCTCGCCGCGGTCTCCCTGGCCATCGTCGGCACCTGGGTGGTGATACGGGGGATGACCTTCCTCGGGGACGCCCTGGTCCACGGGATCGTCCCCGGTATCGCCCTGGCCATCATCCTCGACTTCAACGTCTTGCTCGGCGCGGTCCTCGCGGCCGTGGTGATGATCGGAGGCATCAATCTGGTCCATCGTCAGACCAGCTTCTCCGAGGACACCGGCATCGGCCTCCTCTTCGTCGGCATGCTCGGGCTGGGGGTGATCCTGATCTCGAGAACCGATTCCTTCGCCGGCGACCTCACCTCTGTCCTGTTCGGGGACGTGCTCGGGGTGACGGGCGCCGACCTGGTCGCCCTCGGGGTTGTCCTGGTCGCGGTGCTGACCGCGACGACCCTGTTGTACCGCCACTTCCTGGTGCTGTCGTTCAACGAGCAGAAGGCGCTCCTCTTCGGCCTCCGGCCGGGATTGGCTCACCTCGCCATGCTCACCCTGATCACCATCTCGATCGTCGGCTCCTACCAGACGGTGGGAACATTGCTGGTCCTCGGTCTGCTGGTGGGCCCGCCGGCGACGGCCGCGCTCCTGGTGAAGCGGGTGCCGACGATGATGGCCACCGCGGCCGGGATCGGTGCCTTCTCGGTGATCGTCGGGTTGGTGGTCAGCTACTACGCCGACACATCGGGGTCGGCCACGATGGCCGTGATCCCGATAGTCCTCTTCTTCGCCGTCCTGACTCTCAAGTCGCTGCGGCGCCCCGCCCTGGTGCCGTCGTCCCCGCCGGGAGGCGAGGGATAGGGCTCACCCCTCCCAGGTCTCTCCCGGCTCGAGGGTGACCACGGCGGCGGAGGTGTGCTCCTTCAACTCCTCGGGTGTCCCGGCGAGGATGGGGAAGGTGGCGTAATGGACCGGGATCACCGTCGAGACCCCGGCCAGGTTGGCCGCTCTCCCCGCGTCGCGTGGCCCCATCGTGTAGTGACCGCCGATGGGCAGGACCGCCAGATCGGGGGCGAAGCGCTCACCGATCAACGCCATGTCCCCGAAAACGTCGGTGTCACCCGACTGGTAGACGACCGTCCCGTCCTCGAACTCGATGACCCAGCCCCAGCACCCGAGATCGCGGGTGACCTGGTCGGCGCCGGAGCCAAGGGTCGCCCCACCGGTGTGATCGGCGTGGACCATGGTGAACCGAACCCCGTCCACCTCGACCGTCCCACCGTTGTTCATCCCGATCGACTCGATGCCGCGGGCGCCCAGCCAGACACTGAGCTCGTGAGATCCGATGACCGAGGAGCCATCCACCCCGGCCAACTCGACGAGGTCGGCCAGGTCGTCGCCGACGTGGTCGAAGTGGCAATGGGTGGGCGCCACCACGCTCACCTTCTCCGGGGTGCGATAGTCCTCGGCGTAGTTGGGCGCCCCCGTCCATCGGTCGACCCAGATCCAGACATCACCCGGCGAGCGGTAGAGCACGCCTCCGTGCCCGAGCCTGGTGATTCGAAGGTCGGTCATCCCTGCCTCCTTTGCTGCCGACCGGTCGTACCCAACCGTACTCAACCCATCAGTGCCATCACCTCGCCCAGCTCCTCGACCGAACGGGCGTCGATCGGATCGAGGACCGCTTGGAGATGCCCGACTCCGATTGCGGCAAATCGGCTGAGGGCCTCCGCCATCTCCGCCCTCGACCCGCCGATCGCGGTCACCACCGGGCGCTCCCCGCTGCCCGCGATCCGGCCCGAGCCCCGCTCGAACTGGACCAGGACCGCCGCCGAGCGCTCCAGGGTGGCCGGGTCCCGGCCCACCCCTGCGCACGCCTGGTCGACGCGCTCCATCAGCCGGCTCAGTTCCTCCGGGCTGTTGTCGAACCCGGTGTACCAACTGTTCCACATGTCGACGTGAGGGAGGGCGATCCTCAGCATCCTGGGGCCGTTGGAGCCGATCATCAGGGGCATGTCGGCGCGGGGTGGCGGCAACAGCTCCATCCCCTGGTGGCGGTGATAGCGACCTTCGAAGGAGTCGATCGACCCTTCCCTGATCAGGGTGCGGATGATGGTGAAGGCCTCTTCGAACCTGGACACCCGATGGTCGTAGGGAAAGCCGAACGCCTCGTACTCGGCCCGATTCCAACCGGCCCCCAGCCCGAGGACGAGACGACCCCCGCTTATCTCGTCCACCGTCACCGCCATCTTGGCGATCATCGCCGGGTTGTGGAACGAGGTGGCCGCGACCAACGGCCCGAGCAACACCCGCTCGGTCGCCTCGCCGAGAGCGGCCAGAGCGGTCCAGGCCTCCCACGGGCCCCGCACGCCGGTGACCGGGTCGCGGAACAGGAGATGGTCCCCGACCCACACCGAGTCGAACCCGGTCTGCTCGGCGGTGCGGGCGATCTGGCGCACCTCGCTCCACGGCACCTCTCGCTCGACTTCGGGAAGCTGTATGCCAACCTTCATCCGATGGGCCATCGGGGAATGGTACGGATTCAGCAATCGGGCTCGTCCCGTCTCGACCCGGGGCAACGTCGGGCACATCTGCGCCGGATGGGCGCCGAGTCGTTCGACGTCGTCGTCATCGGTGGCGGCGTGACCGGGTGCGGGATCGCGCTGGACGCCGCTTCGCGCCGACTCTCGGTGGCTCTTGTCGAACAGCGGGACTACGCCTCGGGCACGTCGAGCCGCTCGAGCAAGATGTTCCACGGAGGTCTGCGCTATCTGGAGCAGAGGAACTTCACGCTGGTGCGGGAGGCACTCGGCGAGCGCAACCTCATGCTCACACGTCTCTGTCCCCATCTGACCGCACCGGTCTCGTTCCTCTACCCGCTTCGACATCGGGGCTGGGAGCGGCTCTACGTCGGGGCCGGCGTCCTCCTCTACGAGCTGCTCGCCTCGCTCGGGGACAGCCCGCTCCCCCGCCACTCCCATCTGGGCAAACGCTCGGCACTCGAGCTCGCACCGGGGCTCGACCCGGGCTCGTTGATCGGGGCGGTCAGGTACTGGGACGCAGTGGTCGACGACGCCCGCCACACCATGATGCTGGCCAGGACCGCCGCCGCCCATGGCGCGGTGCTCGCCTCCGGAGTCAGGGCCACCGGGCTCGTCTTCGACTCGGGCCGGATCATCGGGGTCGATGCCCGTGACCTGGAGAGCGGCCGAGAGCTGCGGATCACGGGAGCCAAGGTGATCAACGCCACCGGGGTGTGGAGCGACGATATCCAGGAGATGGCCGGCGACCGCGGGCTCGACGTGAAAGCGTCCAAGGGAATCCACATCGTCGTCCCCCGCGACCGAATCCGGGCCGACACCGGTCTGATCCTGCGCACCGAGAGGAGTGTGCTCTTCGTCATCCCCTGGGGACGACACTGGATCCTGGGCACGACCGATACCCCCTGGCAGTTGCGCCGGGCCCATCCCGCGGCCAGCCGGAGCGACATCGACTACCTGCTGAGATGGGCCAACACGATCCTGGCCGACCCGCTCACCGCCGACGACGTCGTCGGCGTGTTCGCCGGGCTCCGCCCCCTTCTCACCGGGGAGTCGGACGACACCAGCAAGCTGAGTCGGGAACATGCCGTGCTGGAATCGGCGACCGGGCTGATCAGTGTGGCCGGCGGCAAGTACACCACCTACCGCCTCATGGCCCGAGACGCGGTCGATGCCGCGGCTGCCGGCCTCGGCAAGGAGGTTCCCGTCTCGCGCACCGAGGAGATACCGCTGGTCGGAGCGGAAGGCTTCTCACGGATCATGGAGGACCCGGGCCAGATCGGGCTGCCCGAGCCGGAGCGTCTGCTCAGGAGGTACGGGTCGATGGTGGCCACGCTGGCCGACCTGGTCGGGTCCGACCCCACGCTGGGCGAGCCCCTGGTCGAGGATGCCCCTTACCTACGAGCCGAGATCGACATGGCTGCTCGGGAGGAGGGCGCGATGCACCTCGATGACATCCTGACCCGTCGCACCCGGCTGTCGATCGAGACGGTGGATCGGGGTCTTCGCGCCGCCACCGAGGCCACACCGATCGTGGCGCCGATCCTGGGATGGGACACCGCCGCCGCCGAGCGCGAGATCAGGCACTACCGGGCCCGGGTCGAGGCTGAGCTCGACTCCCAGGCCGAGCCGGACGACAGCACGGCCGATGCCGCCCGCATGGGCGCGCCCGACGTTCGTACCGGGCGAAGCGAATGAGAACCCGGCCTACGGCGCCGTCGGCGCGAGCTCGGAGTCGGTGGGGATCGCGGCGCGCTCGAAGTTGCTCACCGCGTTCCACAGGATCCACCCGACCCCGTGATCCTCGGCCGCCTGGATCGACCGCCGGATCTGCTCGTTGGTCCACCAGAAGGCCTGGAGCCAGGGGCGGAGGATGACACCAGGCTGAATCCGGCGCAGCCCGTCGACTATGGCGTCGGAGGTCACGTCGTAAGGGTGATCGTTGGGGTCGTCGAAGCCGAGCCAGCCGTCCGAGTAGTGGCTGGGGTAGACCATGGGGCTGAATGCGTCGAGATGCATGGTCAGCTCCTCTGGTCGCTGGCCGATCCCCTGGTCGTTCTCGGTGGCCAGGACGATCCCGAAGACGTCGGCGCTCACCGCGCAACCCAGCCCGTGGAGCCGTTGCCTCGCCTCCTCGAGAAAGCCTTCGATCGCCCCGACCCGTTCCGCCTGGGTCATCTCGAGCTGACCGCTCGTCTCCACCGTCTCCCCCGAGGGGAAGCGGACGTAGTCGAATTGGATCTCGTCGAACCCGAGCCGGCACGCTTCCTCGGCGAGGGCGAGCGGGTACTCCCAGCCGGTGGTGTCGGTCGGGTCGATCCAGGGCCCGTCGAAGGCCTGGTCGGGCCGGGCTTCGGCCCAGTACCAGTCCTCGAAGGTGACGATGCGGGTGATCACGTAGAGACCACGCTCCCTGGCCTGGGCGATCCGCTCTGCGGGGTCGTACCCGTTCACCACGGCTCCGAACTCGTGGGCTGCGGCGACGGACGTGTCGTAGAACACCCGTCCACCTTCCTGTTTGGTGTCGAAGACGAGCGCATTGACCGAGGTGGCGTCGGCCAGGTCCAGGATCTGCCCGAAGTGCGCATCGTCCCCTGCCGCGCCCCCGCCGACTCTCAGCCCACGGATGAGGCGCGGCTCGATGATCACTTCGACGAAGCCGGGGGACCCGTCCCACCCGGCCTCGATCCCCACCCACGCCGGCTTGTCGACTCGTATCGGGCCCGGGGTGGCGACCCGGAGATCGAACCAGCCGTCGGGGGCGCTGGTGGTGGTCTCCCCGTCCACGGTCACCGAAGCCCCGGGCACCGGGATGCCACCTGCGCTGATCACCTTCCCCAGGAGTTGGGACCGGGGCACGGTGTCTGCGACCGGGGTCGATTCAGCCGTGGTCGCCACCGACATCCCTTCCCCACCCTCCACCCCGAGGGTGCACCCGCCGACGAGGAGGAGGGCGAATGCCAGGGCGGGGCGGCTCATCTCGGGCTCCGGTCAGGTCCCGAGCCGGAGCACCATCGACGTGATCGTGAACAGCAGGAGCAGGGTGTCGGCCGTGCCGAAGGCAGCGACCCGGGCCGTCGATGCCCTTATCTGCCCCTGGTCCCCGGATTCGATCGCCCGAGCGGCACGTTCCGAGCCGGGCTCGAACACGAAGATCCCGAGCAGGGCCCCGAGGACGATCATCCCGAACCCGATGGTGACGAAGGGGTCGCCGAATCCGTATGCCTCGTTGTCGACGACCATCCACACCCCGGTCACGAGGATGAGGATCGAGGCGGGCATGTAGAGCCGCCGCGACAAGCCACCCGCCACCCGGTACCAACCGGCCGCGGCCTCGGCGCCCTGTCTGGCCGCCATCGACGGGGCCAGCGCCTGGACGATGTTGGCCCCGAACCAGGTCCCCGCCCCGGCGATGTGCAATGTCAAGAGAATGTCACGCAACTCCATCGCTACTCCGATCTACGGTCGGGGAAACCTACCCGGCCGGCGACCATCTCAACGGGCTTACCATCGCCGGCCAAGTGACCAACAAGCCAGATGGGTTCGGCTGTCGCGACTCGGCGTTGTCCACCGTCTTCCTGCTCGGATTCGGCATCGTCTTCTTCGCCGTCGGCCTCACCCTGATCAATCGGGACCTGTGCACCGCCAGCTGCGAGATGATCGGGCTCACCCTGCTCTATGCCGGTGGGCCGGTCTCGGCCTTGATCGGCATCGTCACCGAATCGGTCATCGTGGCCTGGCCGTTGGACGTCATCCTGTGGGTGGTGCTGGGATTCACGGTCGCCCGGGTCACCGGGAAACGGGGAAGCCGGCCCTGGGGACCGGTCCTGACCCTGGTGGCGCTGTTCCTGCTCTATGGACTAGTCCTTTCACAGATTGTCGAATTGGCCGTGTGATTCGCCGGCATGTCACCTACTGTTTCGCCCCGATGCTCTCTGTGCGCCGGAACCGAAACCTGACAGTGGCCCTCGGCGCTCTCGCCCTGGTTGCCGCCTCTTTCGCCGGCACCGCCGTGTTCCAGGCAGACCGGCCCGGCGCCGACCTGGCTCCCGTGGGCAACGCGGGGGATGTGGTGCAGATCCTCCAGGGCAACCGGAACGTGCTTTGGACCACGTTGTCCGGAACGGTCACCTCATACCGGGTCGAGGGATGGGCCGGCACCGTCGACGGCAATGAGCTGGGCGGAGCACTGGTGATCGAACGCCCCGCCGACGGCACCGCCGGCGCGATCGACTTCGGGGAGAAGCCCAAGTCGGTCAGCTTCGAACTGGACGGCTAGACCGCCAGGTACTGGTCCAGATCACCCTCGTCGTAAGGCCCGACCGCTCCGATCATCCTCTGACTGGTGTACAGCTCGGCGGCAATCGCCTGCACGTCTTCCAGTGAGACCGCCTCGAGCTTGGCCAGTCTCTCGTCGACCGACAGGTGGGGCATCCCGGCCAGCTCGTCACGGCCCAGCCGGACCATCCTGCTGTTCGGGTCCTCCAGGGCCAGGGCCAGTCCGCCCCGCATCGAGCCCTTGGCCCGCTCCAGCTCTTCGACCGCGATCCCCTCGTCGACCACCTTGGCCAACTCCTCCCTGATGACGTGGAGCACGGTGTCGGTCTGGCTTGGAGTGGTCCCGACGTAGACACCCCAGGCGCCGGCGTCGGCGTAGGCCATCTTGAACCCGTAGACGGCATAGGCGAGGCCTCGCTCCTCGCGTATCTCGCGGAACAGCCGGGAGGACATGCCGGCACCCATCACGTGGTTCAGCACCTCGAAGGCCCAGCGCTTCTCGTCGCCGCGGGTGAGTCCCTTTCCCCCAAGCACGATGTGGGCCTGCTCGGTGTCGCGACGGGTGATCTTGACCACCGGCCAGGGGGCGGCCGGGCCGTGCTCGTGCTCGACCGCGTCTCCCGACCAGTCGCCGAATCGCTCGGCGACCATATCCACCACCTGCTCGTGGTCGATCGACCCGGCCGCCGCCACCACCATCGACCCCGCCCCATAACGACGCTTCCAATAGCTGTGGATGTCGTCACGGGACATGGCCCGGATCGACTCGCGGGTCCCGAGGACGGGTGCCTCCAGGGGATGATCGACGAAGACGGCCTCGGTGAAGTTCTCGAATGCGACGTCGTCCGGATCGTCTTCGTTCATGTTGATCTCTTCGATCACCACCTGCCGCTCGGCGTCGATCTCGTTCTGGCGGAAGGCGGGTCGCTGCAGCATCTCGGATAGGACGTCGAACCCGGTGCCCAGGTCCTGGTCGAGGAGCCTGGTCCAATAGCAGGTGCTCTCCTTGGAGGTGAAGGCGTTCGACTCGGCGCCGATGGCGTCGAATATCTCCGACACCTGGCGGGCCGAGAACTTCTCGGAGCCCTTGAACAGGAGATGCTCGAGAAAGTGCGACGCGCCCCGCTCGTTGGGGAGCTCGTCACGGGTGCCGGTGTCGATCCAGCAGCCG
>DASUSU010000032.1:0-3632 GCA_036374915.1 Acidimicrobiia bacterium
TGGCTCACCGAATCGGGTGCATTCCCCGACACGCTCATCGACGTGGAGCGTCGCTCGGACTTCGACGCGACCCTCGTCTTCCAGGACGAGGAATCGGCGGCTTCCGTCGCCCGGGCCCTGGCCGGCGAGCAGGTGCCGACCGCGATGGTGGCTGCACTGGAGACAGTGACCTCCCACGACCGCACCGTCGATATTCGGTTCACCCCGGTCGAGGAGGTCAGCCTCGTCGATCTGGGTGGCGGGCATCTGACCTCCTGCATCCTGCACACCGGTCGCTGATCCCGGTTCCGGGCCCGATCCCAATTCGTGTCTTTGCTCTCGGCGGTTCGCTAAAAGCCCCGGTCCCCGCCCAACCAACTGCCGGCGTCGAATATCGGGGGGTCTGCGTATTCCCGCTCGTAGTAGTCATCGACCTCGTTCAACCGTCGGCGGACCCATCGGGAGAGGGCGAAGCCGGCGGCCACGAGGCCGGCAAGACCCAGTAGCCATGGCATCTCGAGAACGAGCCTACGGTCCAACCCCCCATGTGGCAATGAGGGCCGATCCGTTTGGGAGCCGTTTCGCACCGGCGGATTCAGCCGCCCGGCGACCCCCTCCGCGCCGACTCGATCGACTCGTTGGAGATCACCCTCCAGGTGAGGGCCAACAGAACGACGAAAGCGCCGGCGGCGACGAAGAACGGTGCCCGTAGTCCCAAGGTTGCCGCCACGGCTCCGCCGGCGAGGGCGCCGATCGGTTGCGTGCCCCACGCCAGCAGCCGGGAGGCGCCCGCCACCCGGCCCCGCATCGCGTCGGGGGTCAAACCCTGTCGGAGAGACACCGCGACCACGTTCCAGGAAGTGGTGAGAAACCCGAAGATGGCCATCAGCACACCAGCCAGGTAGGCGTTGGACGTGGTGCCCAGCACCGCAACGGCCAACGCTTCGACGCTCACCGCCACCCGAAGCGTGTTGCCCGAGCCGATTCGCGCCACCACCCTCGGAGCGAAGAGTGCGCCGAGCAGGCCCCCCACCCCCAGAGCGGCCAGGAGTATCCCGAAGCTGGCATCGGGAACACCGAGTATGTCCTGGGCGAACAGGACGAAGATGCTGATGATCCCGAAGATGAACATGTTGGTCGTCCCCGCCATCAGGGCGAGCGTTCGCACCACACGTTGACCCCACAGCCAGCGCAGACCGGTCGCAATGTCGGATCGGATCGTGGTTCGGCTGGACCGGTCGGATCGGAACACACCGGGGATGAGTGCCACGAACAGTGCTGCCACCGCGAAGGACCCGGCGTCGATGAGGAACGGTAGGGAGGCGGAGACGGCGAACAGGGCAGCTCCGATCGGCGGTCCGACGAACGACCCACCAACCCATTCCAGACCCTGGAGTCGGCCGTTGGCCGCCGCCAGCTGCTCGGCCTCCACCAGTCTCGGTGTGAACGCCTCAGCCGAGGTGTCGAAGAAGGTCTCGGCCAGTCCGAGACCGAAGGCGACGAGGTAGACGGTGCCGATCCCGACGTCTCCGGCCCAGGCCCCCCAGGCCAACAATCCCACCCCGATTGCGCGGACCGAGTCGGTGAAGATCATCACCCGGCGACGGTCCATTCGATCGACGAGGGCGCCCGAGATCAGGGCGAACAAGAACCAGGGAAGACGGCCGACCAGTGTCGCTCCGGCCACCAACAGGGGATCACGGGTGAGGGACGCCACCAGCAGGGGAAAGGCAGCGCCCATCACCCCGTCGCCGACGTTGGAGATCGCCGCAGCGAGGGACAGCTTGTCGAAACGGGAGCCGAGCCGGGTAGCCACGTTGGGCAGGATTATGCGCGAAGGCCTCTACGACTACCTGTTTCCGGCTCTCCAAACCGCAACAAGTCCGAGCGAGGACGCTATCAGTGTTGACGCCGCCGTCATGATCAACCCGGTGCGGATCACCGGTCCGACCTCGAGCACCGGTGCGGCCTCGGGGGCGGTGGAAGGAGTTGCACCGGCCCGCCTTATCGTGACGGTGATGAGCGGCGACGACCGGCAGCGGTGGGACCGGCGGCACGCAAACGCCCCGTCGATCGGTGCTCCCGGCCTGCCTGAGGTGTTCGCCCCGTTCGAACACCACTTCCCGACGCGGGGAGAAGCCCTGGAAATCGCCTGTGGCCAGGGACGGCTGGCGGTATGGCTGGCCCAGCGCGGAATGGACGTGCTCGGTGTCGACGTCTCCCCGGTGGCCATAGAACGCGCCCGACGGCTTGCCGCGGCCGGCGGAGTGGCCGACCGCTGTCGATTCGATGTGGTCGACCTCGATGACGGTCTTCCCGAAGGCCCGCCCGTCGATCTGTTGGTGTGTCACATGTTCCGGGACCGCCGACTCGATCAGCCCATGATCGATCGGCTCGCCCCGGGGGGCATTCTCGCGGTTGTCAACCTCAGCGAGGTGGGATCCGGGCCGGGCCCCTACCGTTCTCGGCCCGGGGAATTGCGGGAGGCTTTCGCCCGGCTCGAGACCCTCGCCGAGGGGGAGGGGGACGGGATCGTCTGGTTCCTCGGGCGGAGAGAGACCTGATCCCGTTGAGGGCCGGTCCGAGATTTCTTGTCACAGTCGGTTTGTAGGTTTGTCGGGTATGGATTGGGGGAAGCTGACCGAGGATCAGTTGGATGAGCTGATCGTCCGGGCCGAGGGCGAGATCGGCTCGTGGCGGGCGGTGCAGATGGCTGCCGTTGGAGACAAGCGGTCGCGCGGCTCACATCGGGCGGATGGGCACCGGTCGATTGTCGAATGGGTTGCGGCCCGGGCCGATGTGTCTCCCGAGACGGCCCGTCGTATCTGTTGGACCGGCTCTCGGTTGGGGGAGGCTCCCGAGGTGGCAGAACAGTTGGCTGCGGGGGAGGTCAGCTTCGACCGGGCCGAGCAGCTGGCTCGGCTCCCGGTGGAGCATCGGGGCGGGCATGAGGGCTATGACATTTCTCAGCTGCGTCGGCTGGTCGCCCATCATCGGCGGTTGACCCGGAGACGGGAGAAGACGATCGCCAACAACGGCTATCTCAACTTCGCTACCTCTCCCGATGAGGTGTCGACCAGTCTTTGGGGTGAGCTGGCCGGCTTGGACGCCCGGATTGTGGAGAAGGCGGTCGACCAGCGGGCCGACGAGCTGGTCCCGGCCGAAGCACGGCTGGCGGTGGCGGAACGACGGGCCCTGGCCCTGGTCGCCATCTGCCAAGACTCCCTCTACGACGCCGGTACTGCCGATCAGGGTTCGCCGGTGGAGGTGGCGGTCACCGTCGACGCCCGCACCGCGGCCCCGACGAATGGCGAAACCGGGGTGTCGGTGCTGGCCGGCCCCCGGATCGGCCCCGGCATCCTCGAAGAGATCCTGTGCAACGGGATCGTCGAATTCATCGGTGTCGCCGAGGACGGCGAGCCGCTCAACCTGGGACGCCGCTCTCGGACCGTTCCCCGCAGACTCCGAAGATTCGTCCTCTCCCGGGACGGAGGATGCACCGTTGCAGGCTGCACCAGCCGCTACCGGCTCGAAGTCCACCACACCCCACCCTGGTCCTACGGAGGCAAGACCAACGCCGAAGACCTGATCACCCTCTGTTGGTATCACCATCATGTCGCCGTCCACCGCCAAGGACGGCAACCGGTCCGGAT
>DASUSU010000033.1:0-3063 GCA_036374915.1 Acidimicrobiia bacterium
GAGCTGATCACCACGTCGAAGCGACGGTCGCGCAGCCTCCTTCCGATTGCATCCAGGCTGGCCTCACCGGCGGCGCTGAGCGGTCCGTCGAGCTGACCGTTCCAGTAGCCATCGAGGTTGGCCTGCGACTGGGCGTGGCGAATGAGGAGGATCTCGGGCATCGTCCAGGTACTTGGTAACAGGACGTGTCGCTTCGAGGCAATCGGTGCGGCGGCGACTCTGTGCCGAGCTACGTTGAAGGTGGCTCTTCCCTTCTAGCCGCGCAAACCGTCAGACCTGACCGCTCTCCGATCTCAGGGAATGACTGGGAGCAGCAGTTGGGACCCGGTCTCGCCACCGACGTGCATGGTGACTCGGCAATCGAATATCTCTCGCGGGCGGTCGTCGGAGTCGGTGTGTGTGAAAGGTCCGATGCCACGGTTGGCGTAGTGGAAAGACTTGGCGAACTCGGTGAGCTCCCCCTCGTACCGATAGTCGTTGCCGCGCACGGTGAGGCCGAGGCGATACCCGGCCGGGACCACGATCGATGTCGGCCATATCTCCACGTCGAGCTGATAGACCTGTCCCGGCGTCAGGGGTTCTGAGCGCTGGTGGGGGTGATATGGCCGATAGGGGAGGGTCTTGCCAGGGTCGAGGGCACGATGTGAGGCCCGGAGCCATCCCTGGGCGACCGGTGTGTTGGGATCGAGGGCTCCCATGAAGGTCACCTCCTCGTCGGAGGGGTCGAACAGCCTGAGCACGAGGAACAGGTCGGCATCGCTGGTCTCGGACGAGACGAAGAGCTTGGCGGCCAAGGGCCCGGTCACCTCGGTCGTCGCTTGGAACGGCGCGGTTCTGAAAGTGATGCCGTCCCCCCACGAGTCATACACCACGGTTCCCGGATCAACCACGTCGATGGACAGCTCCTCGGACGCAGTGAGGAAGTAGGTGGTCCATTGTGTTCTGGCCAGCGGCCACTCGTTCTCGAACCGGTCGACGAACGAACCGTCGACATGGCGGATGCGGAGTTGCACGGGGGGGCGCCGATCCCACCCGTTGTCCTCTTGCTTCAGAAAGTGCCCGAAGAACTCCTTCTGAAGGGCTACCCCCCGATCGGTGTAGAAGTCGACCCAATGGGCTCCACCGTGGATCTCCAGCCACTTGCTCTGGGATGCGGCATTTACGTAGGCCTCGATGTTGCCTCTGGCATGGAGCCCGTGGCCACCCCAATTGGCTGCCGACAGCATCGGGACCGTCACCGATCCCCAGTCAGGGTTTCTCTCCAAGTACCAATCATCGAGGTGCGGCCGGCTCTTGATGTCGTGGCCGAGATCGGCGCGGCGAGTCGCCAGGATCTCGGGGTCGAGGGTGTCGGGGCCGGCCACCAGCTCTCCGGTGACCGAGGAGACGAACCCGCGCTCCCCCACGCCATGCTGGATGTTGTGAACCTGGCGGGGATACCAGTCGGCGGCGAACTCACAGAGGATCCCCCCGTGTCTGGCAAAATCCCGGTACCAATCCGATGCCCCTTCCCACGGGCATATCGCCACGAGGTGGGGTGGGGCGAGCGCGGCCACCTGGTACTGGTTCATGGCGTAATAGGAGATTCCGGCGAGGCCGATGCGACCGTTGCTCCAGGGCTGCTCGGCGGCCCACTCGATGCATTGGTAGAAGTCGAGCCCCTCCCGACGGGACCAGACGTCGACCTCGCCCGGCGAGCGCCCCGTGCCTCTCGAGTCGACGCGAACACAGACGTAGCCATCGGGCACCCACTTCTCCGGGTCGACCACCTCCCAGTTCTGATAGCGGTTGGAGGTCCCTTGGGCGACCTCGGGGTAGTGCTCGACCATGTAGTCCCACTGGGGCCGGTAGCCCTCCTGAAAGGCGAGGCCCTTTCCGTAGGGGCCATAGCTGAGGATCACCGGATGCCGCCCATCGCCAGGAGGGCGGAACACGTCGGCACGGAGCACGACACCGTCGTCGATCGGGATCGGGACATCCCACTCGATTCGCATCTCGGCCTCTGTCTCCGGAGGCTGGGGCCCGGGGCTCAACCTCGCCTACCCGATGAAGGCGGAGGCGAAGATCAGCGAGACGATGGCCATCACCTTGATCACGATGTTCATCGCCGGGCCCGAGGTGTCCTTGAACGGGTCGCCGACCGTGTCTCCGATGACCGCCGCCTTGTGGCTGTCCGATCCCTTGCCTCCGTAGGCGCCGGACTCGATGAACTTCTTGGCGTTGTCCCAGGCGCCTCCCGAGTTGGCCATGAAGATGGCGAGGAGGAACCCGGTGATCAGCGATCCGGCGAGCAGACCGCCGAGGGCCTCGACGTCGATGAAGCCGACGATGAGGGGCAGGGCAACGGCCAACGACCCCGGGATGATCATCTCCCGAAGCGCGCCCGCGGTGGCGATGTCGACACAGGTGGTGTAGTCGGGCTTGGCATCGGGGTTGCCCTCCCTCAAGCCGGGTATCTCCCGGAACTGGCGGCGCACCTCGTCGATCATCTTGTATGCCGCCCGGCCCACCGCGTTCATGGTGAGGGCGGCGAAGAGGAAGGGGAACATGGCCCCGATGAAGAGCCCGATGGTGGTCTCGACCCGAGCCACGTCGATGGCGGTGAGACCCACCGCCTGGGTGAAGGCGGCGAACAGGGCGAGGGCGGTCACCGCGGCCGAGGCGATGGCGAAGCCCTTGGCCACCGCGGCGGTGGTGTTGCCCAGCGAGTCGAGGGCGTCGGTCGCCTCACGGACCTCGGCGGGGAGATGGGCCATCTCGGCGATGCCGCCGGCGTTGTCTGCGATCGGGCCGTAGGCGTCGACTGAGATGGTGATGCCCAGGGTGGCGAGGACCCCGATGGCGGCGATGGCCACCCCGTAGATCCCGCCTCCGTCGCCGAGCGCCCAATCACCGGCGAAGAAGGCGACGCCGATGCCGGCCGCGACGACGATCACCGAGTAGGCGGCCGAGCGCATCCCCTCGGCGATGCCGGCGATGATCACGGTGGCCGGTCCGGTCTGGGACTGACGGGCGATCTCCTTGACCGTCTTGTAGTCGTCGGAGGTGAACCACTCGGAGATC
>DASUSU010000034.1:0-2774 GCA_036374915.1 Acidimicrobiia bacterium
TGCCAAGTGACCTCTCGATGGAGCGGACCCCGTTGTTGCCCCCGCTGCCCCCGCCGACCTGGAGCCGGAGACGTCCAAACGGCAGGTCGATGTCGTCGTGGATCACCAGGACGTCCTCGGGAGCGAGACGGAAGTAGTCGAGGAGGGAGCGCACCGCCCGCCCCGACTCGTTCATGTAGGTCATCGGCACCGCGTAGAGGACCCGGTCCCCGCCCGCACCAGTCTGCGAGATCCGGGCGTCGACCCGCGAGGGGCCTCGTCCCAGCTCGAGCCGGCCACGGTCGAGAAGACGGGACAAGACCTCGAAGCCGGCGTTGTGCCGGGTCCCGTCGTATTCCGCTCCAGGGTTGCGGAGCCCGATCACCACCCGGGTCGGGCTACTCCCCCGACTCGCCCCCGGCCTCTTCTGCAGCAGATTCTTCAGCCTGGCCATCCGGCTCCTCACCCTCGGCGAGCTCCTCGGCGCCCTCGATCTCCTCGCCCTCCTCGGGCTCTTCCTCGATCTCGACGGCGGGGGCGGTCACGCTCATCAGGACAGTCTCGGGGTCCTCGATGTAGAGCACGCCTTCGATCTCGGGGAGATCGGCGATGCGGAGAGCTCCTCCCACCTCCACCCCGGAGATGTCGAGCTCGATGCCGGACGGGATCGAAGTTGCCAGGGTCTCCACCACGACATGGGTCTTGCTCGGGGAGAACACACCGCCCTCGATCACACCGATCGGAGTCCCCTCGAAGTGGATCACCACCTCGGCATGGATCGTCTCGTCGAGCGAGACGGTGACGAAGTCGACATGCCGATACTCGTTGCGGAAGGGGTGCCGCTCGATGACCCGAGCCATGGTCAGGACCACGTCTCGCCCCTCGATGTCCAGGTTGATCAGGGCGTTGGACCCGGCTTCGGTGTGGAGGGCCATGTGGAGGTCGTGAGCGTCTACGGCGACGGTGATCGGGTCGATGGTCTTGCCGTAGACGATGGCGGGGACGCGCCCGGTCTTGCGGAGACGACGCGACTCGCGCGAGCCGGTGGACCGGCCCGTCTCGGCGCGCAGAGTGACTTCGGACATCTGGAGGGCTCCTCGGGGAGGTGGATGGCCCCCAATTATGGCCCCGTCGCCTCAGTTCTGCCAGACGAGACCGACTCGATCCAGTTCGTGGTGCCGCTCACCAGCCGTTGCAGCATGTCCGCCTCGGACCATCCCCCGCCGTGGAAGGAGTGAGTCGCCCCCTCGAGCAGTTCCACCGTCACGTTGGGCAGCGTGCGGATGTGCCGGTCGAAGAGCTCGATCCGGCTCAGCGCGTCACGGGTGCCCTGGAAGAAGAGCAACGGCACGTGGACATCCGGGAAGTGGGCCACCCGGAGCTTGTCCGGCTTCCCGGCCGGATGGAGCGGGTAGGCGTAGAGGACCACCCCCGCCGCCGGGTACCCCTCGGCGACCAGGTATGTCGCCATCCGTCCCCCCATCGACCTGCCCGCCAGGAAGAGGGTCTCGACCTCACTTCCGAGCCGGTCGGCGGCAGCGCGGTGCGCCTCCACGAGCCTCTCGGTGCGATCCGGTCGCTTCGACCCACGCTCGGTGTAGGGGTAGTTGAAGGTCATGACGGTGTGACCGGCCTCGGCCAGCCCGTCGCGCAGGGCGGACATGAACCGGTGATCCTGGTTGGTCCCCGCCCCGTGGGCGAGGAGGATCCCGACCGGGCCGGAACCGGCGAGGCGGCCGGAAACCTGCCCCCCGGGCCAGGTGATCTTGGTCTGGTCGGCCATCGAATCAATGTAGGCCGGGTACCGTGCCCCCATGGAGATCCGCGTGTCCGAGACGGGCGAGGAGGTGGCCGAGGCTGCCGCCAGGCGGGTGGCCGACCTGATCGCAGAGGCCGAGGAGCGGTTCTCGCTGGGGCTGGCCGGGGGCACCACCCCGGAGCGGTCCTACCGGACACTGCGAGGGCTGGCGCCAGGCTGGGAGAAGGTGGACGCCTGGCTCTCCGATGAGAGATGGGTCCCCTCCGACCACGAGCGTTCCAACGGTCGCATGGCGGCGGAGGCTCTGATCGACCATGTCGGGGCGGTGTTCGCCCGACCGCGGTGGAGTCAGCACCTCCTGCCCGAGGATGCGGCGGCGCACTACGAGGCCCGGCTCCGTTCGATCCACGGAGGACGACGACCCGACGTCGTGCTGCTCGGCGTGGGAGAGGACGGTCACACCGCCTCCCTGTTCCCGGGCACGGCCGCGCTCGAAGAGAGCGGCCGCTGGTTCGTGGCCAACCATGTCCCCCAGCTGGGCGAGGATCGTCTCACCGCGACGTTTCCCCTGCTCTGGAGGTCGAAGTTGCTGATGGTCCTCGCCGTGGGCGGGGGCAAGGCAGAGGCGGTGAAGCGGAGCTTCGAGGGGTCCACCCCGGCCGGCCGCCTCGGTGAGGGAGAGGCGGTGGTGGAGTGGTACCTGGATCGCGGCGCCGCAGCCCTCGTCGCCTGACCGCGGCGCTCGCCGCCCTCACCCTCGGCGCCGCCTGCGCCCCCGCCCCGGCGCCGGAGTCGGCCGATGCGACGACCCCGGTCTCGCCTCTGGTCACGACCACCGCAAACCCGGCCTCGTCCACCACAACCACGGGCCAGAGCACCACGACCACGGGCCAGAGCACCACGTCAACGCCGTCCACACCGGGGCCTCCGCCCGACATCGGTCTGGAGATACTGGTCCCCGAGGGCGAAGGCCCCTTTCCCGCCACGGTCCTGGTGCACGGAGGAGGCTGGGTCGGCGGCTCGCCGGACCTGATGG